>NZ_JBIWFI010000006.1:0-266628 GCF_044762985.1 Streptomyces sp. NPDC096339
GCCCTCTTCCCCTGGCTGACCGCGGGCAAGAACATCGAACTCGCCCTGCGCCTGCGCGGCGTCCCCAAGGCCGACCGCAAGCCCGAAGCCGAACGCCTGCTGGAACTGGTCCGCCTCGGCGGCGCCCACGGCAAGCGCGTCCACGAACTCTCCGGCGGCATGCGCCAGCGCGTCGCCCTGGCCCGGGCCCTCGCCCAGGACAGCCGCCTCCTGCTCATGGACGAGCCCTTCGCGGCCCTCGACGCCATCACCCGCGACGTCCTGCACGGCGAACTCACCCGCATCTGGGCCGAGACCGGACTCTCCGTCCTGTTCGTCACCCACAACGTCCGCGAGGCCGTCCGCCTCGCCCAGCGCGTGGTCCTGCTCTCCTCCCGCCCCGGCCGGGTCGCGAAGGAATGGACCGTGGACATCGCCCAGCCCCGCCGCATCGAAGACGCGGACGTCGCCGAGCTGTCCCTCGAGATCACTGAACACCTGCGTGGGGAGATCCGCCGCCATGGCCAGCACTGACACCACCACCAAGGCCAAGGCGGACGACCTCGCCGGACTCGAAGCCGGCCTGGACGCCCTCGACGCGGTCACCACCCACCGCACGCCGGTGCGCGAGGTCCTGCTCAAGAAGGTCCTGCCGCCGTTCCTCGCCGTCGGCCTGGTCCTGCTCGTATGGCAGGTCCTCGTCTCGCTGAAGATCACCGATGAGACGAAGCTCCCCGCGCTTTCGGCGGTGTGGGACAGCCTGTCCGACATGTGGCTCAAGGGCACCCTGCTGGACGTCATCTGGACCAGTGTGTCCCGGGGTCTGCTCGGCTTCCTCCTCGCGCTGGCCATCGGCACCCCCCTCGGCCTGCTCGTGGCCCGGGTCAAGCTCGTGCGCGCCGCGATCGGCCCGATCCTCCAGGGCCTGCAGTCGCTGCCCTCGGTGGCCTGGGTCCCGCCCGCCGTGCTCTGGTTCGGCCTCAACGACGCCATGATGTTCACGGTGATCCTGCTCGGCGCCGTCCCCTCCATCGCCAACGGCCTCGTCGCCGGCATCGACCAGATCCCGCCGCTCTACCTGCGCGCCGGCCGCACCCTGGGCGCCACCGGCCTGCGCGGCGCCCGGCACGTCATCATGCCCGGCGCACTCCCCGGCTACGTCGCCGGCCTCAAGCAGGGCTGGGCCTTCTCCTGGCGCTCCCTGATGGCCGCCGAGATCATCGCCTCCTCCCCCGACCTCGGCCTCGGCCTCGGCCAGCTCCTCGAAAACGGCCGCAACAACATCGACCTCCCCGGCGTGTTCCTCGCGATCATCCTGATCCTCACCGTCGGCATCGCCATCGACCTGCTCATCTTCAGCCCGGCCGAACGCTGGGTCCTGCGCAGCCGCGGCCTCCTGGTGAAGAGCTAGTCATGGCTCCGGCTCAGGCTCCCGCCCTGCTCGTCATAGCCCACGGCAGCCGCGATCCGCGGCACGCGGAGACCGTGCACGCCCTGACCCGGCGCGTCCGTTCGCTGCGGCCGGGGCTGCGGGTGGAGACGGCCTTCCTGGACTTCGACGGCCCCTCGGTGGCGCAGGTCCTGGCCTCGCTGTACCTCTCGGGCGTACGCGATGTGGTGGCGCTCCCGCTGCTGCTGACCCGCGCCTTCCACGCCAAGTCGGACGTCCCCGCGGTGCTGGCCGAGTCCTCGGACCGGCTGCCGGGGCTGTCCGTGCGGGTGGCCGACGTCCTCGGTCCGTCCCCGCTCCTCATCGAGGCCCTGGAGCGCCGGCTCACCGAGGCCGGCCTCACCCCGGCGGACCGCTCCACCACCGCGGTGGTGCTCGCGTCCGCCGGATCCACAGACCCGGAGGCGATCGCAGCGATCGCTGAAACCGCGCGGGAGTGGCGGCGTACCGGTTGGTGCGCCGTGCGGCCTGCGTTCGCCTCCGCTGCCCTTCCCCGTACGGAGGACGCCGTACGGGCGCTGCGCGCCGAGGGCTTCGCCCGTGTGGCCGTCGCCCCGTACGTCATCGCCCCGGGCCGGCTGCCGGACCGTATCGCGGCCGGCGCGGAGGCCGCGGGTGCCGATGTGCTCGCGGGGGTCCTGGGTGCGGCCCCGGAGCTGGCCCGCCTGCTGCTGCTCCGCTACGACGGGGCCGCCGCGGCCGCCCCGAGCCGCCTCCGGGCCCTGACCGCCTGAATCGGCGCCGCCACCGGCTGTAAACCGCCGTGGAGTTATGCCCAAAAGATCACTGTCCGCATCGTGGACAGTTCGGGTGCAATGGGCTCGGCGCCTGGTCAGGCCCGCCGACGGTCGGCGGCGATCCCAGTGCGCGCGAAAGGGAACCCCTCATGATCCGCACCCGATACGCCGCAGCTCTGGCCACGTTGGCCGTCACCGCCCTCGGGATCACCGCGAGCCCCGCCTCCGCGGCGCCCGGCGACACGCTCAACATGTGCTCCAGCACGCTCACCCCGGACGGCTGGGTGGACGTCCAGTGGTGGAACAGCGGCGGGTGCGGCTCCGGCTTCAACCCCAACACCAAGCAGATCAAGGACCTCCGGGGCTACCCGGTCGGCACCCAGGTCAACGCCTGCGCCTCCACGTGGCCCCCGGCCGGCTGGACCGTCGTCAGCTCGTACTACTCGAGCGGCTGCCGCTACTCGGCCGTCCCCAGCTTCAACGCCAACACCTGGACCCTCAAGCGCACCTCCTGACCCACGGCCGGGCGCCGCGGCCGGAGGTCAGCTCCGGGCCGCGGCCTCGTCCGCGAGGGCGGTCAGGTCCGCGATGGTCATCGCGCCCGGCGGGAGCGACTCGCGCGCGAAGATGTTGGCCGCGTGCCGCAGCACGTCGTTCACGGGAGTCGGGACCCCGTGCAGGCGGCCCAGCAGAGAGATCTCCCCGTTGAGGTAGTCCGCCTCCACCGACCCCGTGCCGCGCGCCAGGCTCTGCCAGGACGAACCGCCCCGGATGCCCGCCGGCTGGTCGACCTTGCCGTCGCGCGCGGCGGACTGCTCCGCCTCGGAGGCGTACGCGATCCCGGCCGCGGCGAAGGCGGCCTTCCCCTCCCGGACGGCCCGCAGCAACAGCGCGGCCTTCGCGGGCTCCGGCTCGGGTCCCGTCGTCGCCTGGATCGCGTTGCCGAGGTTCCCCAGCAGCTTCGCGTACTTCCACCGCATCACGTCCTCGACCACCGGCGCCTCGAAGCCCGCCTTGCCGAGGTCGGCCGAGACCGCCCGGGCCGTCGGGTCCGCGGGACCGCCCGCCGCCGGGCCCAGGTGCAGGATGCCGGTCAGCGGCGCGCACAGTGCCGAGACGACCCCCGGCTCCAGGAAAGTGGACGGCAGCCACACGCACACCCCGTACACGCGCGCGAAGCGCCGTAGCGCGAGGCGCTCGCTCTCCACGCCGTTCTGCGCGCACAGCACCGGCAGCCGCTGCGCGGCCGTGCCGCCGCCCGCGACCTCCGCGTCGCCCCACGCGTCGAGCGCGGCGATCGCGTCCTGGGTCTTCACGGTCAACAACAGCACGTCGTCGGGGCGCAGTTCGCCCAGCTCGGCCGGGGCGGTGACCACCGGAAGCCGGTGCACCCGCTCCCCGTCGGCGGTCGTGAGCCGCAGCCCGTCGGCCCGCAGGGCCTCGGCGTGGGCGCCGCGCGCGACGAGGACCACCTCGCCGCCCGCTTCCGCGAGCCGTCCGCCGATGGTGGCGCCCACCGCGCCCGCTCCGATGATGATGTAGCGCATGGGAGGAGCCTGGCACATCCGACCTCCTGGGTTACGGTCGGGGCATGGCGAACGAGACGTTCACACTCGGCGGTGACCTTCCGCTCCGCCGCCTGGGCTTCGGCACGGGCGGCCTGGTGGGCCCCGGCTACTGGGGTCCGCGCGCCGGCCGCGCCGAGGCCCACGCGCTGCTGCGCACGGCGGTCGAACGCGGGGTCACCCTCATCGACACCGCCGACAACTACGGCCCGGACCTGGCCGAGGAGCTGATCGCCGAGGCCCTCCACCCGTACGGGGAGCGGCTCGTGGTCGCCACGAAGGGCGGGGTGGTGCGCACCGGCCCCGATCAGTGGCACGTGGCGGGCAGCCCGGAGCAGTTGCGCCGGCAGTGCGAGGCGAGCCTGCGGCGGCTTCGGCTGGAACGCATCGACCTCTACCAACTGCACCGGTTCGATCCGGCCGTGCCGATGGCCGAACAGCTCGGTGCGCTGGCCGAGTTGCGGGCGGAGGGCAAGGTCCGGCACATCGGGCTGGACACCGTCACCGCGGAGGAGCTCCGCCTGGCGCTGGAGTCGGTACCGATCGCCTCGGTGCAGAACGCGTACAACCTGCTGAACCGTACGTCGGTGGAGGTCCTCGCGGTGTGCGAGGCGAACGGGATCGCCTTCCTCCCCTACTACCCGCTGGGCAGCGGCTCCCTGACCCGGGAGAGCGCGGCGGCCGTCACCTCGGTGGCCGCGGCCCACGGCGCGGGCCCGGGCCAGATCGCCCTGGCGTGGCTGCTGCACCACTCCCCCGTGCTGTGCCCGACGCCGGGCACCGGTTCGCCGGCACACCTGGCGGAGAACCTGGACGCGGCGACGGTCCACCTCACGGCGCAGGAGCTGGAGCTGCTGGACGGTCTGGGCTAGGCCGCCCCGTCGCCGTCGGCCCGGCCGGCCTTCAGGCCGTAGACGGTGCAGGGGCGGTCGAGGATCGTGTCCTCGCGCAGCGGCGTGAACCCGAGGCGTCGGGCGACGGCGGCGGAGGCGGTGTTCCCGGGATGGATCATCGCGGTGATCTGCTCCAGTCCCAGGGTCCCGAAGCCCCACGCGAGCACCGCCCGGGCCGCTTCGGTGGCATAGCCCCGACCCCAGTGCGCACGGGCGAAGGTCCAGCCGATCTCGGTCTCGTCGAACTGCTCCCACCAGTAGAGACCGGAGCGCCCGATCACCTCGCCGGTGCCGCGCAGTTCGACGGCGCACAGTCCGTGACCGCGCTCGGTCCACTGCTGCCGTATCGCCCGCAGGCGTGCCGCGGCCTGCTCCCGGGTGTAGCCGCCGACGAACCGGTTGACCTCCGCATCCGCGTGGAGGCTCACCCACCAGTCGGTGTCGGCGTCGGTGAGCGGGCGCAGCCGGAGGCGTTCCGTGGTGATCACTGTCGTTCGTTCCTTGCCGTCGACGGGGTCGCCGGGGTGCGGAAGGCTCAGCCGAACCAGACCACCAGGCGGACGTTCTCGTCACCGTACTGGGCCGCCAGCGTGCGCATCGAAGCCCATACGGGGGCCCAGGCTCCGTCCGGCGGGACGATGGTCCGGGCCGTGTGGACCAAGGGGCGGTACACGGCCCTATCCAGACGGACCTCGCCGCCCGGCGGCCATTCGTGCGGGTACAGGTCCTCGCCGAAGAGCTCCCGCGCCGCGTCGTCGACCTCGGCCGGTGTCCGGACCACGTGGTCGAGGACCGGCTCGCCGTCCGGCCCGGGGAGCCACACGCCCACGCTGTACGGATCGGCACGGTCGCAGACCGGCGCGTCCCAGTCGACCGCCGCGATCTCGGCCCACGTCGCGTAGGAGTGACTGTGGTTCAGTTCGCCGCACTCCTTCGGGACCTCCTCGCAGGCGTCCTCGGGCCGGCCCCTGCTGTCGAACAGCGGCCGGACCACCCCGAGGCCCCCGCCGTAGCCGAACAGGCACTCGCGGGCGTCCCGCGCCTTCCCGAGGTCGAAGTCGAGCAGGTCAACCTCCGTCTCCCAAGGCTCGCCCGCGGCACGTGTCTCGATCACTCCGTCGATGGATGTCCCCATGGGTGCGGATGCCAGTGCTCTGACCGGAAAGGTTTGCCGGTTCACGGCGTCCGGTGCGGTGGATCGCAAGGCGGAGGGCCACGGCTCGTACTGGACGTGCTCGCCTGGCCCGACAACGCGGCGAGGTGCCGTGCCGGGCGTCGTGAGGCGGTGAACCTTTCCGGTCAGAGCACTAGGGGCCGGTCAGTTCGACGAGTTTGACGACGGTGTTCCAGTTGCGGGTGGTGGCGTCCAGGCCCTTGAGCAGGGAGGGCTTGTGCAGGGCCACGCCGAGTTCGGATCGGCCCAGGCCGTCGGGGGCGTAGAGGTAGATGACGCGGTCGCCGAGCCGGTACTCCTCCGGGAGGTACGCGGCCTCGTCGATCGCGGCGAAGCGGTCCGCGCCCGGGTCGTCGGAGAGGAAGGTGGCGTGGAGCTGTCTCCCCTCCAGTTCGGCGGCCGGGAAGGGGCAGGCCTCGGCGACGGCGCGCAGGTAGTCGCCGTCGACGACCAGGCAGGCCACCGGGAAGCCGAAGCGCTCCTCGATGGCCTTCTCCAGCTCCCGGGCGAGCGCGGCCGGGTCCTTCTTCGCACTGCCGAAGACGGCGTTTCCGCTCTGCAGGTACGTCGCCACGTCCGTGTGGCCGAGCCCCTCCAGTACGGAGCGCAGTTCGGCCATCGGGACCTTCTTCTTCCCGCCGACATTGATGCCGCGCAGCAGCGCCGCGTATTTCTTCGCCTTCGCCATGGGGGCAGGGTAGGCCTCGGCTATGACAATGCGCCCTGCGACAGCTCGGCTTCGATGAGGTCGGCGGCCCGCCGGGTGCCGCCCTCGGCGGCCATCGCCGCGCGGACCGCTTCGGCGCGGGCCGCGACACCGGGGTCGGAGAGGAGTCCGAGCACCGCCTCCCGGAGCGTCGCCGCGTCCGCCCGTTCCATGGGGACGTGCCGGGCCACACCGAGGGCGGCCAGCATGTCGGCGTTGCCGAACTGGTCGACGGCCTGCGGGACGGCGACCATCGGGGTGGCGGTGGCGAGGCCTTCCTGGCTGCCGCCGGCGCCCGCGTGGGTGATGAAGGCGTCGGCCTGGCGCAGGATGTCCAGCTGCGGGACCCAGCGGTGCACCTCGACGTTGGCCGGGACCGGGCCCAGTTCGGCTTCGTCGGTGAACTTGCCGATCTGCAGGACGACGTGCCAGTCGGGCAGGTCCCCGAAGGCCTCCGCGCAAGCGCGGTAGAAGGCGGGCTGCTTGGTGAAGGCGGATCCCAGTGAGACCAGCAGCACCTTCTTGCCCTCGGCCGCGGCCGGCCTGTGCCACCTGCCCTGCGTGGCCGATCGGTCGCCCTGGCAGGCGCCGACGAAGGTGTACACGGACTCGTCCACGCGGTCCGCGTGGGGCTGGAGCGCCCTGGGGATGAGGACGAGGCTGCGGCGCGGGCGTCCCTGGAAGCGGTCGACCTGGTCGCCGAGGCCGTTCTCGGTCAGCCACGCGGCGAACCTGGCGTAGTACGCCTTTCCGCGCTCGGAGGCCTTCAGCTCGGCGAACATCGGCTCGGCCACCTCCTCCTCGTACCCCTCCCAGGCGACCAGGTTCGGGGAGAGGGACACGGCGGGGACGCCCCAGCGGTGGGCCAGGACGGGCGCCGGGTAGGAGGTGATGTCGTGGATGACCAGGTCCGGCTCGTCGCCCGCGAAGGCGTCGGCGAGGCGCGGGAGGGCTTGGACGGCGTCGTGGAGGAAGGGTTCGAGGTTGTCGATGAGTTCGGTGCCCCAGGCCTCGGGGTCGTCGTCGGTGGGGAGGGTGGAGGTGTAGATCACGGGCGTGGCCCCGGTCTCCGCGACCTTGTCGGCGAAGGAGGCGGGAATGGCGTAGCTGACGCGGTGGCCCCGGGCGACGAGTTCCCGGATCACCTCGATGCTCGGATTCACGTGCCCGTGGGCGGCGATCGAGAACATGGCGATGTGTGCGGGCTTGGCTGCTGAGGTCATGCCCCACACCGTAACGAGACGATACGTCTCGTGCAACCGATATGTGGGGGGGTCCTTGATCGGGATGGGAGACTTGGCGCATCGCCGACGAACCGGATGCGGAGAACGACATGGACGAGGCGCGGGCCAGGGACGTGCTGGCCGCCGCGGGCCTGGACGGTGGCGGCCGCGAGACGGCCGCGCTGCTCTCCTTCGGGGAGAACGCCGTCTTCGCGGTCGGCGACCTGGTCGTGAAGGTGGGCCGGGAGGCGGCCCTGCTGGAGCGCGCCGAGCGGGAGCTGGCGGTGGCCGGCTGGTTCGCGGAGAGCGGGGTCCCGGCGGTGCGCGCGGCCGAGCCGAAGCCCCGGCTGGTCGGCGGCCACCCGGTGACCGTGTGGCACCGGCTCCCGGACGCGGTCCGGCCGGCCGGCCCCGAGGACCTGGCGGCGCTGCTGCGGCGGGTCCACGCGCTGCCCGCGGCGCCGTTCGAACTGCCCGCGCGGGACCTGCTGGGCGGGGTCGAGCGGTGGCTGCGGCTGGCCGGCGGGGCCGTCGACCCGGCGGACGCGGCGTACCTGCGGGCGCGCCGCGACTCCTACGCCGACGAGGTCGCGGCCCTGACCCCGCACCTGCCCCGGGGTCCGATCCACGGGGACGCCCTGCCCCGCAACGTCCACGTGGGACCGGACGGTCCCGTCCTGGTCGACCTGGAGACGGTGTCGGCCGATCTGCGCGAGCACGACCTGGTGGTGATGGCCCTCCAGCGCGACCGGTACGGGCTGCCCGCCGGGGCGTACGAGACCTTCGTGGCGGGCTACGGCTGGGACGTCCGCGACTGGGAGGGCTGCGCGGTCCTGCGCGGCGCCCGGGAGACGGCCAGCTGCGCCTGGGTCTCCCAGCACGCCCCCGCCAACCCGAAGGCCCTGGCCGAATTCCGCCGCCGGGTGGCCTCGCTCCGGGCCGGCGACCGGGAAACCCGCTGGCACTCCTTCTGAGCGCCGCCTATCAAGGGATCATGGACTTTCCCGTCACCGTCCACCGTCCCCGGCTCGGCGCGCAGGAGCTCACGGTGATCCGCCCCGCCCGCCCGCCGGAGCGCGCCCTGCTCGTCGACCACGGCTGGTTCCTCAACGCGTACGTCGACCGGGACGCGGCACGGCTCATCGGCGGGCTGTGGACCCTTGCCGCCACCTCGCCCCGCGCCCTGATCCACCTGCCGCTGCGACGCCCCGGCGCCTCCGCCGAAGCCGGGGCGCGCCCGCTCGACCTGGTCCTGCTGCACCACTCGCTCCAGTTCGCGCCCTCGCGCTGGAAGGAACTGCGGGGGCGGCTCGGCCCGGGCAGGCGCCGCACCGTCACGGTCTCCACCACGCAGCCGGAGATCGACCACGAGGCCCTGCACCACGCGGAGAACCGCGACCTGTTCCACCAGCACGTCCACGCCGAGACGCTGTTCGTGACGGGCAGCGCGAAGGCGTTCCGGGAGACCGCCGGCCACTTCCACGACGTGGCCGCGCACGGTCCGGGCCGCACCGCCGACCGGCACTACTGCGCTCAGCTGCGCCACGGCGACGACAGCAGTCGGGACATCCACATCGAGTACAGCGACGCCTGGGCCGGGGAAGCCGCGTCACGGTAGCTCCGACCGGACGGGCCGTCCCGCCGGGCGCCCCGGCCCGGAACGCGGCCCCCTTACCGGCACCCCGCCGTGAGCGCGTCGCGGGTGACGTGTGACCATGACCCACCGGAATCGAAGGTTCCGGTGCGGGCCCGGGTCGTGGCCCGCCCCGCCCGCAGTTCCGCGAGAGGCCCGGCGCACCATGGACCACACTCCCCCACCCGGCCTCTGGGAAGGCGCGGCGTTCCTCGCCACGGCCGTCACCTCGTTGGCCCTGGGGGTGTGCGTCGTACGCCACTTCCGTGCCGTCCGCTCCCGCGATGCCCGGCGGATCCGCCGGTCGGAGCCCTCGTTCGAGCTGCCGGTGATCCTCGCCACGCTGCTCGGCTTCGCGGCCGGCGTACTGCTCACGGACCAGCGGGTGGGCCTCGATCGGGACACGGCACGGGCCCTGTTCATGCCGCTCTTCACCGGGGCGACGGCGCAGGTGCTGATGGGCGGATGGCGCCACGGCCGCCGGGCCGCCGCACTGGCGGCCCTGCTGGCCGCGACGGCACTCGCGGGCGTCGCCTGACGGGACGCGAGGTCCGCCCACCGCGAAGGCCTATGAAGCTCTCGCGCTCCTCTCGGCGGCGCGCCGCTGCCACTCGCGGCCGATGCCGCGGATCAGCGCCGGGTAGACCCCCAGGTAGCGGAAGGGCTTGATGCCCAGCATGTAGAGGGTGCCGAGGCGCCCGTTGGGCTTCACCAGGACGGCCATCTGACCGCGGTAGCCGCCGGATCCGTCCGGGACCCAGCCGATGTGCATCACCCCGTGCATGGTGCGGTTGGCCGTCTCCGCCGCCCACTCGTCGTGGGTGAGGTAGACGGAGGTGAAGGGAACCGGCTTGGCGTCCGGGCCCCGGGGGCCCTCGCGGAGGTCCGCCGGGAGCCGGTCGCGCAGTGTCGGGACCCGGGCTCCGAGGCCGTCGGAGGGCTTGTCCCAACCCAGCAGGGCGCCGAGCTTCCAACGGAGCGCGAAGAGCGCACGGCCCACGAGGGAGGGGACGGGATCCCCCTCGCCGTTCGCGAACTGGTCCACGAGCAGGGCCAGGTCGTCCGCTCCGCCCGGCGTCGGCAGTTCCCAGACGTCCTCGACGCGGAAGTCGCCCGCGATCTCGTGGATCCGCCAGGGGCGGGAGGTGTGCGCGGTTTTCGGGAGTCTCACGAGCAAGCTCCTGTCTATACGATGCCGTATAGAAGAAGGCTAGCACTGATCTATACGGTGCCGTATAGATCAGTGGACGTGAGGGGAGACACACCGTGGGCGTGACCCGCACACCACGCGGCAAGTGGATCGAGGAGGGCCTGCGGGCACTCTCCGCCGGCGGGCCCGAGGCCGTCCGGGTCGAGGCGCTCGCACAGGCCCTCGGAGTCAGCAAGGGCGGCTTCTACGGGTACTTCCCGAACCGGGGCGCACTGCTCGACGAGATGCTCGACACCTGGGAGCGCGCGGCCACCGAGGCCGTGATCGAACGGGTCGAGAGCGGCGGCGGGGACGCCAGGGCCCGGCTGGAGCGGCTGTTCGCGCTCGTCGCCGAGATCGGCGACCGCCCGGCGACGGGCGTGGCCCTCGACCTCGCGATCCGCGACTGGGCCCGGCGCGACGAGGCCGTCGCGGAGCGGCTGCGCCGCGTCGACAACCGACGCATGGACTACCTGCGTTCGCTGTACCGGGAGTTCTGCCCCGACGAGGACGACGTCGAGGTCCGCTGCATGCTGACCTTCTCCGTGCGGCTCGGCAGCTACGTCGTCGCCGCCGACCACGGCACCCACACCCGCGCCGAGGTCATGGCCCTGACCACGAAGTGGCTCCTGCGGTAGCGGGCCGCCGGTGGCTCAGACCCGGTACGGGACCACGGGCCAGGCCCGCTCCACGACCGCCTCGGGATCCGAGGTGCGCCGCAGGTAGCTCTGCAGCGAGGCCGCCTGCTCCGCCGCCGCACGGACCTGGAGGGCGTGCAGGTCCGCCAGCCCCACCGAGCCTATGGCGGCGTGCCGCGCCCCCATCCGCCGGGCCGCGCGGGCCGCGGCCAGCGCGTCCGCGACCGCGTCGTGCGCGGCGTCGAGGGTGACCCCGTAGTGCTCGCAGAGGGCCTGGAGGGTCCGGCGGCCCTTGCGGTAGCGGTCGGCGTGCTTGTCCAGGACGAGCGGGTCGATGACCGGCGCCGGCCGGCCCGCCAGCCGCGGGCCCAGCGGTACGAGCCCGTGTCGGCGGCACTCGCGGTCCAGCAGGGACAGGTCGTACCGCGCGTTCATCACGACGAGCGGGGTGCCCGCGGCCAGCTCCTGCGCGAGCGCCCCCGTTATCTCCTCGACCCCGGGCGCGGCCGGCACCCCGTTCGCCCGGGCGTGCTCAGTGGAGATCCCGTGGATCGCCGAGGCCTGCTCCGGGATGGGCACCCCCGGATCGAGCAGCCACGTCCGCTCCCGCGACACCCGCCCGTCCGGCTCCATCGTCACGACCGCGGCCGTGACGATCCGGTCGTTCTCGATGTCGGTCCCCGTGGTCTCCAGGTCGAAGGCCACCATCGGCCCGCTGACCCAGCTCATCCCCGATCCCCCCATGTCGCGCCCCTCCCCCGTACGCCTTCGTTCAACGGCTTTCAGCCTGCCACGCCCCACTGACAAGCCGTCTCCCGGGTCCCGGGGCGGTGGCCCCGACGGGGTCAAGACACCGGCCGGGAGTCCTCCCACACCGCTTCGAACTCCTCCCGGTACGTCGTGAACAACCCGTGGTCCGCGTCCTTGGGGACGCCCCGGCCGCCCCCGCGCAGCACCAGGACCGGGGCCTCCATGCCGCGCGCGCGGCGCAGGTAGGACTGGACGACCGCGATGCCCGAGGACTGGCCCTCCACCAGGTAGGCCGTGAAGCGGGGAGTCTC
The DNA here is from genome assembly GCF_044762985.1 of Streptomyces sp. NPDC096339. Lineage (NCBI taxonomy): Bacteria > Bacillati > Actinomycetota > Actinomycetes > Kitasatosporales > Streptomycetaceae > Streptomyces > Streptomyces sp. NPDC096339. The sequence continues at coordinate 12,249 of NZ_JBIWFI010000006.1, forward strand.
GTCGAAGACGTGGATCTCGAAGCGCGACGGGTCTGCCAGGCCCGCGCGGACGCGCCGGACGTGCAGGATGTTCATCTCCACCGAGCGGCTCAGCTCGCCCTTGCGCAGCCCCAGCTCCCTCTCGCGCCGCTTGATCGCGCTGCTCGCCGGGTTCAGGAACAGCAGCCGCACCCGGCAGCCCGCCTCGGTGAGCCGGACGAGTCTTCGGCCGGAGAAGTTCTGCACCAGCAGGTTGAGGCCTATGCCGATGGCGTCGAGCCGCCGCGCGCCCCCGAAGAGGTCCTCCGCGGGAAGCTGGCGCTGGAGGCGCACCCGGTCGGGGTGGACGGAGATCACGTCCGCGTACCGGTCGCCCACCAGGTCCTCGACCGCGTCGATCGGCAGCCGGTCCGCCCCCGGCGAGCCCGCACCGCCGCCCAGTACGTCGAGGAGCCGCGCCGAGGCCCGCTCCGCCTGCTCCAGCACGGCGCGCGACAGCGCCCGGTTGCGGGAGACCACGTTGCGGGTGACCTCCAGCTCGTCCAGGGCCAGCTCGATCTCGCGTCGGTCGTCGAAGTACGGTTCGAAGCAGGGCCAGTGCTGGACCATCAGCTCCCGCAGCTGCGGCAGGGTCAGGAAGCTCAGCACGTTGTCGTCGGCCGGGTCGAGGAGATAGCCCTTGCGCCGGCTGACCTCGCGCACGGCCACGGCCCGCTGCACCCACTCCTGCCCGGCGGGGCCCGCCGCGGCGACCACCCAGTCGTCCTCGCCGTGCACCGGCTCGTAGATCGGCCGCAGCACCGCCCCGACCACCGACCGCAGCCGCTGTTCGATCAGGTTCAACCAGATGTACGCACGGCCCGCGCGCTGCGCCCGCGTACGGACCTCGCTCCAGGCCTCCGCGCCCCAGTCCAGTTCGGCGCCGGCCCGCAGGCTCCCGGCCGCCTGCGGCGCCAGGGACACCGCCGCGGCCGCCGTCCCGCCGGGGGCCGCGCCCACGGCGTCCGCCGGGCCACCCTCGTGACCGCTGTCACCAGGGGGCAGCTCCAGACCTCCCGAGCTCACCCGTGCACCGCCTTCTGCGTCTGGACGCCCGTCTCCAGTGATCACGGAAGGGTACTCCGCGCGCGCGGCCCACTGCAGCCCGATGAGCCTTACACCGGTTGTCCGTTGACCCATTATCCGATGCGCAGACAGTCCGCTGACCCGCATATCAGGTCTGCGGGTCACCCGGTAGGACCCCTGCCAAGTCCCCGTGTGGGGCACCTCTTTCGGGGAAGATCTGCCAGTGACGTGGTCCACGCCGGATCAGCCGCTGAAGGACGGGAAGAGTCGTTATCCATGCAAGTCTGGCCTGGACAGGCGTATCCGCTCGGCGCCACTTACGACGGCGCCGGCACCAACTTCGCGGTCTACTCCGAGGCCGCCCGGCGCATCGAGCTGTGCCTCCTGCACGACGACGGTTCGGAGACGGCCGTGGAGCTGCGCGAGACGGACGCCTTCGTCCGCCACGCGTACCTGCCGGGCGTGATGCCGGGCCAGCGGTACGGATTCCGCGTGCACGGCCCGTACGAGCCCGAGCGCGGGCTGCGCTGCAACGCGGCGAAGCTGCTCCTCGACCCCTACGCGCGTGCGATCAGCGGCAGCGTGGACTGGGGCGAGCAGGTCTACGGCTACCACTTCGGCCGCCCCGACTCGCGCAACGACCTGGACTCCGCCCCGCACACCATGAGCTCGGTCGTGGTGAACCCCTACTTCGACTGGGCCAACGACCGGCCGCCGCGCCACGAGTACCACCACACCGTGCTGTACGAGGCCCACGTCAAAGGGCTGACCATGCGTCATCCCGATCTGCCGGAGGAGCTGCGCGGCACCTACGGGGCGCTCGCCCATCCTGCGGTCATCGGGCACCTGGCGAAGCTCGGGGTGACGGCCCTGGAGCTGATGCCGGTGCACCAGTTCGTCAACGACCACCGGCTGGTCGACGACGGACTGAGCAACTACTGGGGCTACAACACGATCGGCTTCTTCGCGCCGCACAACGGCTACGCCTCGGGTGACCGCGGCCAGCAGGTGCTGGAGTTCAAGTCCGCGGTGCGGGCCCTGCACGAGGCGGGGATCGAGGTGATCCTGGACGTGGTCTACAACCACACGGCCGAGGGCAACCACCTGGGCCCGACGCTGTCCTTCCGCGGGCTGGACAACGCCTCGTACTACCGGCTGACGGAGGACCCGCGGCACTACATGGACACCACGGGCACGGGGAACTCCCTGCTGATGCGCTCCCCGCACGTGCTCCAGCTGATCATGGACTCGCTGCGGTACTGGGTCACCGAGATGCACGTGGACGGATTCCGCTTCGACCTGGCGGCCACGCTGGCCCGGCAGTTCCACGAGGTGGACCGGCTGTCCTCGTTCTTCGACCTGGTCCAGCAGGATCCGGTGGTCAGCCAGGTGAAGCTGATCGCCGAGCCCTGGGACCTGGGCGAGGGCGGCTACCAGGTGGGCAACTTCCCGCCGCTGTGGACCGAGTGGAACGGCAAGTACCGGGACACCGTGCGGGACCTGTGGCGCGGACAGCCGCGCACCCTGGCCGAGTTCGCGGGACGGCTCACCGGCTCCTCGGACCTCTACCAGGACGACGGGCGGCGCCCGCTGGCCTCGATCAACTTCGCCACCTGCCACGACGGGTTCACCCTGCACGACCTGGTCTCGTACAACGAGAAGCACAACGAGGCCAACCGGGAGGGCAACCGGGACGGCGAGACCCACAACCGGTCCTGGAACTGCGGGGTGGAGGGCCCCACCGAGGATCCCGAGGTGCTGGAGCTGCGCGAGCGGCAGATGCGCAACTTCATCGCCACGCTGATGCTGTCGCAGGGCGTGCCGATGCTCAGCCACGGCGACGAGTTCGCCCGCACCCAGGGCGGCAACAACAACGCGTACTGCCAGGACAACGAACTGTCCTGGGTGGACTGGCCGGTGCCGGGCAAACCGGCGCCCGCGCTGCTGGAGTTCACCCGGCAGATGGTGTGGCTGCGGCGCGACCACCCGGTGTTCCGGCGGCGCCGGTTCTTCCACGGGCGGCCGGTGGAGGGGACGCACGACGAGCTGTCGGACATCGCCTGGTTCACCGCGCACGGCGAGGTGATGCGGGCCCGCGACTGGCAGGCGCAGAGCACCCGCGCGCTGACCGTGTTCCTCAACGGGGAGGCGATCTCCGAACCGGGCACGCGCGGCGAGCGGATCACCGACGACTCGTTCCTGCTGATGTTCAACTGCGGTGCCGACGCGCAGGAGTTCACCCTGCCGGCCGGGCACGGCGACCAGTGGCGCCTGGTGGTGGACACCGCCCGGGAGCAGGTGCCGCCACCCGGTACCGGGCCGCAGTACGCGGCCGGGGACCGGGTGACGCTGACCGGCCGGAGCCTGGTGGTGCTTCAGCGGCCGGCGTAGCCGGGGGCGGTGTCGGGGGTCGTCGCGTCACCGGACTCGCGCGGCCCGGGAGGCTCCGGCGCGCCGTCCTCGCGGTCCGGGACGGAGGCTGCCACCGTCTGGGTACGGCCTGCGGGCACCCTGGTGCACAGGGCGATCACCAGGGCGAGCGCGGTCGCCCCCACGGACACCGCGAAGGCGCCGGACGGTCCGTACCACTCGGCGAGCCGGCCCGACAGGGCCAGGGCGGTGGCCTGCCCGGCCACCAGGGCGCTGGTGGCGAAGGCCATCGACTCGGCGAGCCGGGACGGCTCCACGTGCCGCTCGGTGAGCGCGAACGCGGTGATCAGGTGGGGTGCGACGGCCGCGCCCAGGAGCGTCACGATCAGGTACAGCCCCCACAGGCTGCCGGTGAACAGCAGCGGCGCGGAGAGCAGCAGGGCCGCCGCGGTGGCCGCCCGCCAGCGCAGCCGGAGCCCGAACCGGGCGGGCAGCGCACCCAGGGAGAGGCCCACCGCGGCGCTGACCACGCCGTTGGCGGCGTACACGATGCCGGCCTGGCCGGGCACCCCCAACTCCTCGGTGAGCGAGGCGATCCCGGCCTGGAGGCCGCCGAACATGGCGCCCTGGAGGAAGAGCGAGCCGCGTACGGAGTACACGACCCCGGCGGGCCGGGCGCGGCGCTCCCCCTTCGGGCGGTCGGGCGCGGGGCCTCCGGCCACGGCCGCGGCGGTCGGGTGCAGTGCGAAGGCGGTGCCGAAGACCGCGACCAGCGCGGCCGCGCCCCCGAGGGCGACGGCGGGGTGCGCGACGAGGGCGGCCAGTCCGACGAGGGCGGGACCGATGACGAAGGAGACCTCGTCCATGGTCCCTTCGATGGAGTGGACGGCCCCGATGACGCTCTCGTCGGCCTTCGCGCGGTGCACGAGGGCGACGGAACGGGTCCTGGCGAGCGGTCCGACCAGCGGTACGGAGGCACCGGTGACGGCGCCGATCGCGGCCAGCGGGACGACGCCGAGCCCGCCGAGGGCTCCGACGACGAGCCCGGTGGTGGCGATGGCGTTGACGGCGGCCGCGGCGAGCACGACGGGCCGCTGTCCGTGGCGGTCGGCGAGCCGGCCCAGGACCGGCCCGAAGAGCACCTGCCCGGCGGAGAGCACGCCACCGACGATGCCCGCGGTGGCGAGGGAGCCGCTGGTCTCCGCGACCAGCAGGACGCTCCCGAACTGGGACATCGCGACGGGCAGCCGGGCGAAGAAGGAGAAGAACGGCAGGAGGGGCCCGGTCAGGCCGATGACTCTTCGATAGGTGTCGACGGTTGAAACCACCCGATGTACGCTAACCGGGCGCAGTCACCCGTATGCATTGGGCCATGGCACGGAATCCGGCTGGCTGGGTACGTACGTTCTCATGAGTCAGCCGCCGTCAGACATGCAACCGGAATTCGATGCTCCGAAAGCCGTCGTCACCACGCCTCCGACCTCGACCTACCGGCTCCAGCTGCGGCCCGAGTTCCCCTTCGCGGCGGCCGAGGAGGCCGTGCCGTACCTCTCCTCGCTCGGCGTGTCGCACCTGCACCTCTCCCCCGTGCTGGAGGCCGTGCCCGGCTCCGCGCACGGGTACGACGTCACCGACCACTCCCGGGTGCGGGCCGAGCTGGGGGGCGAGGCGGGGCTGCGCTCGCTGGGCGCGGCCGCCCGGGCGCACGGGCTGGGCCTGGTGCTCGACATCGTCCCGAACCACATGGCGGTACCGACGCCGCTGCGGCTGAACCGGCCCCTGTGGGAGGTGCTGCGGGAGGGCCCGCACTCCCCGTACGCGCGCTGGTTCGACATCGACTGGGAGGCGGGCGGCGGGCAGGTGCTGCTGCCGGTGCTCGCGGGACCGGCGGACTCCTGCGCGCTGGAGGCCGACGGGCAGGTGCTGCGCTGCGGGGAGCAGGAGTTCCCGCTGCGGGAGGGGACCGCCGGGCTGGCCCCGGCCGAGCTGCTGGCGGCGCAGTGGTACCGGCCGGCCTGGTGGCGGGAGGCCCGCACCTCGCTCAACTACCGCCGTTTCTTCACCATCTCCGAGCTGATCGGGGTCCGGGTCGAGGACCCGGAGGTGTTCACGGCGACCCACGCCAAGGTGCTGGAGCTGGTCCGGGACGGGGTCGTGGAGGGCCTGCGGATCGACCACGTGGACGGGCTCGCGGACCCCGAGGGCTACCTGCGCAGACTGCGGGCGGCGGCGGGCGGGGGGTGCTGGGTGGTGGTGGAGAAGATCCTGGCCCGCGACGAGCGGCTGCCCCCCGGCTGGCCGGTGGCGGGGACCACCGGGTACGACGCGCTGCACCGGGTGGACGGGGTGTTCACGGATCCGGCGGGCGCCGCGGAACTCGCCGGACGGTACCAGGAGTTGACCGAAGCCCCCGGCTGGGAACGGATGGCCGGTGCCTGCGCTCGGGAGGTGCTGACCGGTGACCTGGCCGCCGAACTGGCGGCGCTGGAACGCCGGGCGGGGCCGGAGCTGGCCGACGCGGTGCGGGAGCTGCTCATCGCCTACCCCGTGTACCGGCCCTACCCCGGGGATCCGGAGCCGGCCCCGGTCGCGCTGGAGCGGGCCGCCGCGGTGGCGGGTGCGGGCGCGGTGGAAGGCGTACGGGAGCTGCTGGCGCGGGACCCCGCCTTCGCGGCCCGCTTCGCCCAGACCTCGGCGGCGCTGCGCGCCAAGTCCCTGGAGGACCGCGCCTTCTACCGGTACGCGCCGCTGCTGTCGGCGACCGAGGTCGGCGGGGATCCGGGGCGGCCGGCGGTGCCGGTGGCGGAGTTCCACGCGTACTGCGCCGAACTGGAGCGGGACTGGCCGCGCTCGGGGACGGTGCTGTCCACGCACGACACGAAGCGCAGCGCGGACGTCCGTGCCCGGATCTCCGTACTGTCCCAGGCGCCGGCCGCGGCGGACCCGCCCGGCGGCGGAGCCGACGCCCAGCTGTCGTGGGTGGCCCGGCAGACCGCGCTGGGCCTCGGCCCGGTCCCCGATGCCGCGCCCCGGCTGGCCGGTGCCCTCCTCAAGGCGGTCCGCGAGGCCGCGCTGCACACCAGCTGGACCGAGCGGGACGAGGCCTACGAGGCGGGCGTCGCGGGATACGCCCCGGCCGACGCGGACCTCCCGCCGGAGCTGGCCGAGGCGGCCCGGGCCAATCTCCTGGGGATGACGCTGCTGCACCTGGCGATGCCGGGGGTCCCGGAGGTCTACCAGGGCGCGGAGACCGAGTACCGGGCGCTGGTCGACCCCGACAACCGGCGTCCGGCCGTGTTCCCGCGGGAGGCGCTGGCCCGGCTCGACGCGGGTGCCCCGACCATCGGGCCCGCCGAGGAGAAACTGGCCCTCACGTCCGCCCTGCTCCGGCTGCGTCGGGACCGCCCGGAGCTCTTCACCGGCTACACCCCCCTCTCCGCCCGGGGCCCCGCGGCGGAGCACTGCCTGGCCTTCGCCCGCTCGGCCGGACTGGTGGCGGTCGCCACCCGTCTCTCGCACCGGCTGGCCGGGGCGGGGGGCTGGCGCGGCACGGTGCTGCCGCTGCCGCCGGGCCGGTGGCTGCCGCTGACGGACGGGGCCCCGTACGACCCCTGCTCGGGAGAGGCCGACCTGTCCGTCCTCCTGGCCTCCCGCCCGGTGGCAGCCCTCGTCCGCACCGAGTAGACACCGCCGTCTCAGCCCCGCCGGCGTCCGAGGCCCGGGTCCCCCTCCAGCCTCGCCGGCGTTTGAGGCGCGGGGTCCGGGCAATTCCAGCCTCGCCGGCGATTGAGGCGCGGGGTCCGGGCAATTCCAGCCTCGCCGGCGATTGAGGCGCGGGGTCCGGGGCGGAGCCCCGGGGAACGGTGGAAGGGCGGGTAGGGGACGGCTCCGCGCAGCGGCACCCCACCCCGGGCCGCGACTAAGGGCCGCCGGGGCCGGGCGCGCGCCGGGGCACCTCCTCGGGCGTCGAACGTGACGAGGCAGCGGACATGTACGACGTGGTCGCGTTCGTCGCCCTGCGGGGGCGCCCCACCGCACACCCGACCCCGCCGGCGCGGGGATACGGTGGGGGCGGCCCGCCGAGCATCGGGGCCGACGCCCAGCGGGGACCCCGGCACGCACCCGACCCGGCAGGGACAGGGCCTTGGCCAGGGGTTTCACCCGGGGAAGTTCGGGGCTCGCGGAGCAGTAGCCGGGCGCCACGGCGGGCATGGCATCACTTATGACGCTCCTCCGCGACACGCGCTACCCCACACCGCACGAACTCGCCCTGACCGCCCGGGCCCTGGCCGACGAGCACCCCGGCGACGCCCTTCTCCGCCGGGCCGGTGCCTCCCGGGGCGGGGAGCCGCTCTGGGTGCTGTCCCTCGCGCCCACGGGGCACGGCACCGGCCGCAACGTGCTCGTCGTCGCCGGAGCACACGCCAACGAGCCCGTCGGCGGGGCCACCGCGCTGGCCCTGGCGCGCCGGCTGCTGCGCGAGCCCGCGCCCCGGGCCGGCTGCGGCTGGCACTTCCTGCTCTGCGCCGACCCCGACGGGGCAGGCCTGCACCGCACGCCCCGGCCCTACTCGCTCCTCGACTACCACCGCAGCTTCTACCGGCCTCCCGGGCCCGAACAGCCCGAGTGGGCGCCGTCTTTACTGCCCCCGGACCGGCTGCCGCCCGAGACCCTGGCCCTGACCGCCCTCATCGACGAACTCCGCCCCGTCCTCCAGGTCTCCCTGCACGCGACGGACCTCGGGGGTTCCTGGGTGCAGCTCACCCGGGACATCCCCGGCCTCGCCGAGCCCTTCGGCAAATCGGCCGCCGAGCTGCGCATCCCCGTGGAGAACGGGGCCTCGGACGCCGCCGGCTGGCCCTCCCCCGGGCCGGGGATCTTCGTGATCCCGGAGCCGGGGAGCGAGGCCGCCGGCGCCTTCCACCCGGAGGACACCCGGCTCAGCACCTGGTACCACGCCCACCGGTACGCGGGCACCACGGCCATCGTCGAAGTCCCCATGTGGGCCTCCGACCTGGTGGACGATCCGGCCCCGCACCCCGACCCGCGCGGCGCCCTGCGCCTGCTGGCCGGCCGGCTCACCACGGACGCCGAGCCCGTCGCCCGGGCGCGGGAGGGGGCCGCCGCCGGGCCCGATCCGATGGCCGGGGCCCTGCTGCGCGCCGTGGACTGGACCCTCGCGCTGATCCCCCGGATCGCCGCGGAGTGGACCGGCGCCGGTGCACCCGCGGAGGCCACCGCCGCGTACATCTCCAGCATCGACGCCTTCGGGCGGCGTCTGTCGCTGCGCGCCGCCGCGATGCTGCTGAGGGTGCTCCGCGCGCAGGGCCATCCGGCGGCGCCCGGGCTGGACCGGCTGGTGACGGGATGGTGCGAGGAGTTCTCGGCCCGCTTCGGGGCCCGCTGGGTCCCGGTGACCACCCAGGTGGAGCACCAGTCCCGCACGGTCCTGGCGGCGTACGAACGCCTCGTGGCGGCCGGGCGGTAGCCCGTGCTCAGGCTCCGGCGGGGTCCGTCGGCAGCGCGTACCGGCGCTTGGGCCGGCCGGTGGCGCCGAGCCGGTCGTAGAAGCGGATGGCGCCCTCGTTCCAGTCGGGGGTCTGCCACTCGACGTGGTCGAGGCCGAGCTCGCGGGCCAGGCCCCGCACCGCGTCCATCAGGGCGGCTCCGAGACCGTGCCCCCGGGCCTCCTCCGAGAGGTAGAGGCAGTCCATGTGGAGGTAGTGGCCGCCGTCCCAGAAGGCGAACTCGGTCGAACAGGCGGCGTAGCCGGCGACCTCGCCGCCGGGGGCCTCGGCCAGCAGCACCCACAGCCGGGCGCCGTCGGCGAACAGCTGCGGGGCGAGCCGCTCGGCGAGCCCCGGCGGGCGCGGCGCGGACTTCTCGTAGGCGACGTGCTCGTGGATCAGCTCGACCAGGCGGGGCAGGTCGGCGGGGCGTGCCCGGCGGATGACGGGGGTGTGTCGCGGTTCCATGGAGCCCATGCTGCCCCAGGGGTGGCCGTCGGTCGGGAGCAGGTGGCCGACGTCGAAGTACGCGGGCGACGGCGGCCCTTCGCGTCCGTATGCCCGGTCACGGCATCAGCCCGCCGAGAGCCGGAAGGCCATCTTCCCGAAGCTGATCTGGTCCCCGTCGCGCACCAGCGCGGAGCCCGTGACCCGGAGCCCGTTGACCGTGGTCCCGTTGGTCGAGCCGAGGTCCCGCACCACCCACACCCCGCCCTGCATGGTGAGCTCCGCGTGCACCCGGGACACCGTCTCGTGGCTGAGCCGCAGCCCGTTGCCCGGGTCGCGGCCGATCCGCAGCGGCATCGAGCTCGGGTGCGGGAGCAGCAGTTTGGGCAGTTTCTCCGCCGCCCAGGCACGCCGGACGCCGACGCTCACGGCGGAGGCCCGGCCGACCCAGCCGAACAGCCGACGGGTCCAACCGCTTTCGGTGCCCGTCCTGGTCTGGAGGTCGGCGGTGAGGACGGCGAGGTCCTCGGAGCGGCGTGCGACCAGGGCGAGTTCCATCCGGCGCAGGAAAGTGTCGTGGGACAGCTTCCCGAGGGCCGCGCCCTCCCGGAGCTGGCCCAGCGCCCGGTCACGCTCGGCATCGGAGAGCCGCGGCACGGGGTAGGCGGGGAACTCGAAACTCGACGTCACAGGGTGATTGTCGGCCCGTCGGGGGCGGAGTGTCCAGAACTCCCCCGCCGCGCCCGGAATGATGGGCACGATACGCATGCTGGACACCGCCGGAGACGAGGGGACCCGTCCGTGCAGTTCGAGGTGTGGGCACCACTGGCAGGTCGTGTCGCCTTGCGACTCGACGACACGACGTACGACATGACGCGCGATCCGGTCCGCGACGGCTGGTGGGCGGTGGAGGCGCCCGCCGGGGACGGCAGCCGGTACGGGTTCCTGCTGGACGCCGACACCGTCCCGCGGCCCGACCCCCGCGGCCGGCGGCTGCCGGACGGCCCCGACGGGCTGTCGGCGGTGGTCGACTTCGCGGCCCTCGCCTCCCCGGCGCCGGCCGCGCCGCCCCGCACCCGGCTCCAGGACGCCGTCCTGTACGAGCTCCACGTCGGCACCTTCACCCCCGAGGGCACCTTCGACGCCGCCGCGGCCCGCCTCGACCACCTCACCGGGCTCGGCGTCACGCACGTGGAGCTGATGCCGGTGTGTTCCTTCCCGGGGCGGCACGGCTGGGGGTACGACGGGGTCGCGCCCTGGTCGGTGCACGAGCCGTACGGCGGTCCCGCCGGGCTGGCCCGGTTCACCCGGGCCGCGCACGCCGCCGGGCTGGGCGTGGTGCTGGACGTGGTCCACAACCACCTCGGCCCCTCAGGCAACCACCTCCCCGCCTTCGGCCCGTACTTCACCGACACGCACCACACCCCGTGGGGCGCGGCCGTGAACCTGGACGCGCCCGGCTCCGACGAGGTCCGCGCGTACCTCCTGGGCAGTGCGTTGGCCTGGCTGCGCGACTACGGGATCGACGGGCTGCGGCTGGACGCCGTGCACGCCCTCGCCGACGACCGGGCGCTGACCTTCCTGGAGGAACTGGGTTCGGCGGTGGACGGGTTGGCGGCGGACACCGGGCGGCCGCTGTTCCTGATCGCCGAGTCGGACCGGTGCGACCCGCGCACCGTCACCCCGCGCGCCGACGGGGGGCTGGGACTGCACGCCCAGTGGAACGACGACTTCCACCACGCCCTGCACTGTGCGCTGACCGGCGAATCCCAGGCGTACTACGGCGACTTCGCCGAGGCTCCGCTCGCCGCTCTCGCCAAGACCATGACCCGGGTGTTCTTCCACGACGGCACCTGGTCCTCCTTCCGGGGGCGCACCCACGGGCGCCCGGTGGAGCGGCGCCGGACCCCGGCGCACCGGTTCCTCGGCTACGCGCAGACCCACGACCAGATCGGCAACCGGGCGCTCGGCGACCGGCTTTCCGCCTCCCTCTCCCCCGGTCTGCTGGCGTGCGCCGCGACGGTGGCGCTGACCGGGCCGTTCGTGCCGATGCTGTTCATGGGCGAGGAATGGGGGGCCGGGACGCCCTGGCAGTACTTCACCGACCATCCCGACCCGGAGCTCGCCGAGGCGGTACGGGCGGGCCGGCGCCGGGAGTTCGCGGCGCACGGCTGGAAGGCGGAGGAGATCCCGGACCCGCAGGACCCGGCCACCCGGGACCGCTCCTGCCTGGACTGGGCGGAGCCCGGACAGGGCGCGCACGCCCGTCTGCTGGCCTGGTACCGCACCCTCGTCGCGCTCCGCCGCACCCACCCGGACCTGCGCGACCCGGACCTGGCGGCGGTCCGGGTCGCCTACGACGAGGAGCGGCGCTGGCTCACCTTCCGGCGCGGCGACATCCGGGTCACGGTCAACCTGTCCCCGGAGCCGGTGACGATCGCGCTCGGCCGCAACGGGGTCCGGGTACTGGCCGCCTGGGAGCCGGTGGAACACCCGGGCCCGGACGGGCGGATCCACGTACCGGGCGAATCGGCGGTGGTCCTGGGCCCGTGAGGTCCGCGCCCCCTTCGCCTATTCGACGATCGCGAGTTCGCGCGGGGCGTTGTTGAGGCGGCGCCCGCCGTCCTCGGTGACGGTCACGATGTCCTCGATGCGCACGCCGAACCGGCCGGGCAGGTAGACGCCCGGCTCCACGGAGAAGCACATGCCGGGCACGAGCGGCTGCTCCTCGCCCTCGACCATGTACGGGGGTTCGTGGGTGGTGACGCCGATGCCGTGGCCGGTGCGGTGGATGAAGCGGTCGCCGTAGCCGAATTCGGTGATCACGGCGCGGGCCGCCCGGTCCACCTCCTGGCAGGAGACGCCGGGGCGGACCGCAGCGACACCGGCCTGCTGGGCCTCGCGGACGATGTCGTGCACGCGCCGCTCCTCGGGGGTCGGCTCGCCGACGTGCACGGTACGGGAGATGTCGGAGCCGTAGCCGTGGCGCAGGCCTCCGAAGTCGAGGACGACCATGTCCCCCCGCTGGATGACCCGTTCACCGGCCTCGTGGTGCGGGTTGGCCCCGTTGGGGCCGGATCCGACGACGGTGAAGTCGACCTGGGAATGGCCGTGCGCGCGCAGCAGGGCGGCCAGGTCCTCGGCGACGTCGGTCTCCCTGCGGCCCGCGAAGGGGACGTGGAGGATCTGCTCGTAGGCGGCGTCGGCGGCCTCCCCCGCCGCCGCCAGGCGCTCCAGTTCCCGTTCGTCCTTCACCGCGCGGAGCATCGGCAGGGAGTCGGTGAGCGGCACGTAGGAGGTGGCGGGCAACTCCCGCTGGAGACCGAGGAGATGCAGGGCCCAGGTGTTGTCGCTGACCCCGAAGCGGCCGGCGACCTCCAGCAGCGGGGCGGCGACGGCGTACGGGTTCTTCCCGTCGGCCCAGTCCCGCAGGGTCAGCGCGGGGGCGCCGGCGGCCTTGGCGGCGTCGGGGGCCTCCAGGGCGGGCACCACCAGGACCGGGTCCTGCCCGGCGGCCAGGACGAGGAGGGTCAGCCGTTCGGTCTCGGCGGTGGGACGGTAGCCGGTGAGGTGGGCGAGGTCGGGCCCGGGGGCGATGAGCAGCCCGGCGAGTCCCGCGTCGGCGGCGGTCTGCGCGGCGGAGGCCATCCGGGCGGCGTAGTCGTCGGCCGTGAAGGGTGCGGGTTCACGTGTCATACGGGTGATCCTGCCGTGAGGCGCCCGGCCAGCGCAGCGGCCGCGCCGGTCGGGGTGCCGGGTGAGAGGAGCTCCGTACGGTGCACCAGACGGGGTGCGGACAGGGGTACCGCGACTCCCGCGCCGGCGGCCTCTGCGACGCGGCGCGGCAGCAGCACGAGGCCGTGGCCGGCGGCTGCGAGGGCGCAGAGCCCGAGGAGGTCGGTGCCGTCGTAACGCAGGGAGGCCGAGCGGGCCGGGTGGAGCGGCGGGGTGCACAGGTCGGGGGCGTCGAGCCAGCGCGCGTCGACGAGGTCGTCCAGCCGCAGGGAGGCCCGCCCGGCGAAGGGGTGTCCGGCGGGCAGCAGCACGGCGACCTCCTCCTCGCCGACGCCGGTCACGGTGAGCGGGGCCACGTCGGGCAGCCGCAGCGGGTCGCTCGGCGCGGCGGGGCCGTCGACGAGTCCCAGGTCGCAGCCGCCGGTGGCGACGGCGGCGGGCACCTCGACCGGGGGCATGACCCGCAGGGTGACCCCGGTGGCGGGCAGGGCCGCGAGCAGCCGGGGCCCGACGGAGAGGGGGGACGCGGCGAGCGTGACCCGGCCGGGCGGGGCGGCGGCCAGCCGCAGCACGTCGGCGCGCGCGGCGTCGAGCCGCAGCAGCAGCGGCCCGGCGTGCTCCAGCAGCCGCGTCCCCGCCGGGGTCGGCGCGACGGGCCGCCGGGTGAGCAGCTCGGTCCGCAGGTCGGCTTCCAGGCCGGCGATGTGCTGGGAGACGGCGGACTGGGTGTAGCCCAGCTCCCGGGCGGCGGCGGAGAACGAACCCAGCCGGACGACGGCGACGAAGGTACGGAGCAGATGCGGATCCATCGGCCCAGCATGCCGCTCCCCTGCGGGGCGCCCACCATGCACACCCCCGCACCGCCGTGCTCGGACGTGCGGCGGCGCACCTCCTCAGGCGTCGAACGCGGGCGCCCGGCGGGCCAAGCCCGTGCTCCCGCGCCGGCGGGGTCGGGTGTGCGGCGGGACGCCCCCGCAGGGCGTCGAACACAACCACGCCGCGCATGTCCGCTGCCTCCGCAGGTTCGACGCCCGAGGAGGTGCCCCGGCGCGCGCCCGGCCCCGACGGCCCCTCGCGTGCGGGCCGCCCCGGGGGTGCCGCTGCGCGGAGCGGTCCCCTACCCGCCCTTCCACCGTTCCCCGGGGCTCCGCCCCGGACCCGTTCTGGGGCTCCGCCCCAGACCCCGCGCCTCAAACGCCGGCGAGGCTGGATGTGCCCAGGGCTCAAACGCCGGACGGGCTGGAGGGGGACCCGGGGCTCACACGCCGGCGAGGCTGGAGGGGGATCCGGGTCGGGGGTGTGTATCAGTGGTGCTTATCGAGCGTGCAGGAACCATCGTTGGCGCTGAAGTGAACCCCCGCCGCAAGATGATCCACATGACCACCGCACAGACCGCGCGGATCGCCCTCGTCGGCGACCGCTCCCCTCACGTCAAGTCCCACGTCCGCATCCCGCTCCTGCTCGACGCCCTCGCCGCTCGCGACGGCCTCGTGCTCGACGCCTACTGGATCCCCACCGGCGACGCCGGGGCCGAGGCCGCCTCCGGGGCGCTCGGCGCCTTCGACGCGATGTGGGTGCTGCCCGGCAGTCCGTACGCCAGCGAGTCCGGGGTGCTGGCCGCGATCCGGGTGGCCCGGGAGGAGGGCATCCCCTTCCTCGGGACCTGCGGCGGCTTCCAGCACACCCTGCTGGAGTACGCCCGCACCGTGTGCGGCCTCGCCGACGCCTCGCACGCCGAGAACGACCCCGGGGCCGGGGACCCGGTGATCACGCCGCTCGCCTGCTCGCTCGTCGGCCATCAGGGCCTCGTACGGGCCGAGCCCGGCTCGCTCGCCGAGTCCGCGCTCGGCGCGGAACGCTCGACGGAGCGCTACCACTGCAACTACGGCCCCGAGCCCCGCCTCCTGCCCACGCTCGCCGCGCACGGGCTGCGCCTGTCGGGGCACGACGAGGACGGGCAGGTGCGCATCGCGGAGCTGCCCGGGCACCCCTTCTTCCTGGCGACCCTGTTCCAGCCGGAGCTGCACGGCGACGGGACCGTGCCGCACCCGATCGTCCGGGCCCTCGCCGTGGCCGCTGTGACCCACGCCACGACAGCCCGCCGGGCCGCCGCCCTGGCGGAATAACGGGTCGCAGGACCACCCCGCCGATCGGCTATGCTGTGCGTGCACGTCGAACGGGTGGTCCGCCGCCCTTCGTGGTGGGTGTAGCTCAGTTGGTAGAGCACCTGGTTGTGGTCCAGGTGGCCGCGGGTTCAAGTCCCGTCACTCACCCTGTGGGTCCCGTGAGGGGTACGAGGTTTCCTCGTACCCCTCACGGGCGTTTGCGGCGGGATTCCGCGGGGCCTACGCCCGCAGGAAGGCCTCGACCTCCGTGGCGAAGGCCACCGGGGTCTCGTGAGGCGGGTAGTGACCGGAGCCCGGGATCGTGACGATCCGGCAGTTCGGGTACCAGGCCTGCCACGTGGCCCGCATCACGTCGGCGGTGAGCGCGAGGTCGTACTCCCCGACCAGGACCAGCACCGGGACGGTGTTGCCCTTCACGGCGGAGGACAGGTCGAGCGGCTGCCAGCTCGCGAGGTACCCGGCGAAGGCCTCGGGGCGGGAGATGCTCAGGGAGTGCTCGACCATGCCGTCGAGCCAGTGGCGGCTCACGCGGTTGCCGGTGACCAGGTCGAGGATGGTCCGGCGCTTGGCCGGGTCCTCGGCGGCGCCGTGGAAGAGCGCGTGGGTCGCGTCGTCCATCTCGTACGGGGCGGCCGGCACGGGCGTGAGCCCGATCAGCTTCTCCACGCGCTCCGGGGCGCGGACGAGGACCTGCTGGATCGCCTTGCCGCCCATGGAGTGGCCGAGGAGGGAGAAGGTGTCCCAGCCGAGCTCGTCGGCCAGTTCGAGCACGTCGTCGGCGATCTCGGCGAGGGTGTGGCGGCCGGACACGTCCCGGCGCTCGCCGTAGCCCCGGTAGTCGAGGAAGGCGTACGAGAACTCCTCCGGGTCGAGGTGGTCCAGTACGGAGCCCCAGTTCGCGGAGGTCCCGAACCAGTCGTGCAGCACGATGACGCGTACGGGTCCGGTACCGATCCTGCGGTGGGCGATGGCCATGCGTTCTCCCTCGGTGACGGTGGTGGGGACTGCCGACGCCGTACCTACTGCCCAGCCGGTCTACGCTCACACCGTGAAGCCGATTTCCCGCACGGTGCGCATCTCCGTCAGCCGGGTCCGGGTCGAGGCGGCCCACCCGGGCCACCCGGCCGAGTACGAGGTCCTCGACCGTGCCGAGATCGCGGAGGTGCTCGCCGCCTGGCCGCAGGAGCGGCCGCACGACGGCTTCGAGTGCATGTGCCACGGGAACGGCGGGGTCTCGCTGTACGAAGCCGGTGGCCAACTCATCAGGTCCGTGGCGCCGGCCGGGCCGCTCGGCCCGGTGTTCGACCCGTGGGACCCCAAGGGCATCCCCGCCCGCCACCGTGCCCGGTGGGCGGCGGCCGCGCCCGAGGGGTTGCGGGAGTACGCCGATGCCCTGGCCGGGGGCGCGGAGGAGCCGGAGCCTCCGCGCGGGGTGCCGGCCGCCGTGGTGTTCAGCTGGCTGGGTGCCGTACGGGAGGAGCCCCGCGACGCGGCGTGGCTGCTCGCCGAACGGGGCCCGGAGCGGCTGCTGGCCGGGGTGGCGACCGACGAGCTGGCCTGGGCGGTGCGCCGGACGGACCGGGCGGGCCTGGACGGCGCCGTGCGGTTCTTCGCGAGCGAGGAGTTCACCACCCGCCACCCCAAGCGCCGCCGCGTCCCGGACACCGCCCGCGACCTGCTGCTCCGGCACGCGCGCAGCCACCGCCCCAAGGACCTCCCGGTCCTGGAACGGCGGCTGCTGCGGGCGGCGGAGGACCGGGTCAGACGGTCTTGAGCGCCGGGTCGGAGACGCCCGGGGCGCCCGTGCGCTCTTGGCCGCGCACGTGTCACGCCACGGTGTACTCGGTGTCTCCGAAGTCGGCCACCACGCGCAGCCGCCCGCCGAGCGCCTCGACGTAGGAGCGCAGCGTCGCGACCTCGGTGCGGTCGGTCTCGCCGTTCTCGATGGCCGACACCCGTGGAGCGGAGACGCCCATCGTCTCGGCCACGTCCTTCTGGGTCAGTGCCTGCTCCTGCCGGATCTCGGCCAGCCGGTACGCACGCACCTCGGCCATGAGCCGGTCCATCGCCGCCTGCTTCTCCGCCGGAGACCGCACCGGCAGACCGGCGGCCGCCCGGCGCTCGCGCACCTGGCGCTTGGCCTCCTCCCAACCGACAGCGCTCATTCGTACTCCCTGGTGTCGAGCTCGGAGATGTGGGCCTGGTACCGCTTCTCCGCGAGCGGGACGTTGACTTCGTACCATCGCTGCCAGTTTCCGGCCTTGTCCCCGGCGACGAGCAACACGGCGCGGCGGACCGGATCGAACGCGAACAGGATCCGGATCTCACTGCCGCCCGAGGATCCCGGCCGGAGTTCCTTCATGTGGTGCTGTTCCGCACCTTTGATGCGGTCGACGAGCGGGCGTCCGAGCGTGGGCCCGAACATCCCGAGCGCGTCTACCGCGTCTTCCACCTGTTCGGCGCTGTCCCAGTCGGTCTCGGCCAGCGCCTCGAACCACTCCGCCACCTCGGCCACGAGGATCACTTCCCATTGAGCCACGCCCGCGAAGTTAACGCAAGCGTTAACTTCGCGGGCGTGGGAAGCGGGCGGATTCACCCATACGGGACCGGGTCAGACGGTCTTGAGCGCCGGGTCGGAGACGCCCGGGGCGCCCGTCTCGACGTGGCCCGCGAAGCGGCGCAGGAAGGTGGCGTCCGCGTCGGAGACGACCGTGACGTCGTACCAGCGGCCCGTCGTGCTCAGGTCCGCCGTGTACGTGGCCGTGCCGCCCGCCGCGACCCTCAGGGTCTGGGTCGCGCCGTTGTAGGAGTTGGTGACGGTGAGGTTGACCGCGGCCGAACCGGAGTTGGTCAGGGTCAGCTTCAGGTTGCCGGTGGCCCCGTCGTGGCGGGCCGTGGCCTCGGGGCCGGTCTTCTTCGCCGGACCCTTCCAGGTGCGCAGGAAGCCGTTCGGGCCCCAGACCGTGAGGTTGATCTGGTTGCCGGTGGAGCTGCTCGTGGACCAGGTGTCGGAGAGGGTCTTGCCCGCCTCGACCGTGTAGGGCCAGGGGCCGTCCGTGCGGTTGCCCGAGGTGCTGTGGAAGTGGGCGCCGAGGGTCGGGCCGGAGGAGAAGGTCAGGGTGAACTTGCCGGTGGAGGCGGTCCGGGCGCCGTCCACGTACGGGCTGTAGCCCAGCGCGCGGGTCGGCTTGGACCCGGCCTCCTGCTTCGGCAGCGTGCCCGTGGCCGGCGGGACCGGGTGGTAGGACGGGTGCGCGTTGTGGTCCGGCGGGAGGTAGGCGTCCGTCGACGGGAGCGACGCGGGGGTCGCGTCCGCCCGGGTGAAGTCGAAGGCCGAGGTCAGGTCACCGCAGACGGCGCGGCGCCACGGCGAGATGTTGGGCTCCTGCACGCCGAAGCGCTTCTCCATGAAGCGGATCACCGAGGTGTGGTCGAAGGTCTCGGAGCAGACGTAACCGCCCTTGCTCCACGGGGAGACCACGATCATCGGGACGCGCGGGCCGAGACCGTACGGGCCGGCCGCGTAGCCGCCGCCCCCGTTGTAGAGGTCGCCGGTGACGCTCGCCGTGGACAGTCCCCACGCCGAGGAGGCCGGCGGGTACGGCGGGACGACGTGGTCGAAGAAGCCGTCGTTCTCGTCGTAGGTGATGAACAGGGCCGTCTTCGCCCAGACCGCCGGGTTCGAGGTCAGCGCGTCGAGGACCTGGGAGATGTACCAGGCGCCGAAGTTGACGGGCCAGTTCGGGTGCTCGCTGAAGGCCTCCGGGGCGGCGATCCAGGAGACCTGCGGGAGGGTGCCGGCCGTGACGTCCGCGCGCAGGCGGTCGAAGTAGCCGTCGCCCGCCTTGACGTTGGTGCCCGTACGGGCCTTCTCGTACAGGGCGCTGCCGGGCTGGGCGTTGCGGTAGTTGTTGAAGTACAGCAGCGAGTTGTCGCCGTAGTTGCCGCGGAAGGCGTCGCTGATCCAGCCCCAGGAACCGGCCGCGTTCAGGCCGTCGCCGATGTCCTGGTAGACCTTCCAGGACACCCCGGCCGCCTCCAGGCGCTCCGGGTAGGTCTTCCAGCCGTAGCCGGCCTCCTGGTTGCCGAGGACCGGGCCGCCGCCGACGCCGTCGTTGCCCGTGTAACCCGACCACATGTAGTAGCGGTTGGGGTCCGTGGCGCCGATGAAGGAGCAGTGGTAGGCGTCGCACACCGTGAAGGCGTCGGCGAGGGCGTAGTGGAACGGGATGTTGTTCCGGGTCATGTACGACATGGTCGTGGCCGTCTTGGCCGGGACCCACTTGTCGTACTTGCCGTTGTTGTACGCGGCGTGGCCGCCGGCCCAGTCGTGGTTGAGGCCCTCGACGAACTGCATGCCGAGGTCGTTCACCTGCGGGTTGAAGGGGAGGATGTCCTTCGTCCCGTTGGACTGGTAGAAGACGGACTTGCCGTTGTCCTGGAGGACGGGCCGCGGGTCGCCGAAGCCTCGGACGCCCTTCATGGTCCCGAAGTACTGGTCGAAGGACCGGTTCTCCTGCATGAGGACGACGATGTGCTCGATGTCCTGGATCGTGCCCGTGGTGCCCTGCGCCGAGATGGCGGCCGCGCGGGCGATGCTCTCGTTGAGCATCGCGACGGCGGCGGTACCGCCGGCTATCTGCAGGAACCTGCGCCGATTGATTTCGGTCATGGAGTGACGTCCTCTGCGGGTGAGGGGGGTGTCGGGGGGCGCCCCAAGGACAGCGCCCCCGGGGTACCGGACGGAGATCACTTCGTGACGGTGCGCCGTACACCTGGAGAACGAAAGCTCTCCCGAACGGCCCGCGTATCTGCTGGAATGACCTCCCACACAACTGCACGGGGGGCGCAGAAACGGATGGCCGGGAACGACTTCGGGCATGCCCTCGGGCTGTCCCGCGCGCTCTCCGGTCTGCCGCTCTCGCCGCTCGTGGGAGGGTACGGGGAACTCGTCTCCGCGCAACAGACCCTCGGCTTCGGCCACTTGGGCGAACTCCTGACCCCCGGGGGTGGCCGCTTACGCGTGCTCGACGGGGTCTTCCGGGTCGAACGGCCCGGCCGGCGCGCCCATGTGAACGCGCGGGTGCTGCGCGGGATGCGCGTGCAGCGGCCCGAGGCGGCGTGGCTGCTGGACCGGCTGGCGGGGATCCAGGAGGAGGACCCGGCGGCGCTGCGGCGGATCCTGCTCTACCAGTTCGCCCGGTTGCTCCACGACCACCCGGCCGGGCACCTGCCCGCCACCGCGGCCGGCCTGGGCGTCGACCCGGCGGAGACCTCCGCGCTGGTCCATGCCGCCGCCGCACGGCCCCGGCTGGACTCGGGACAGCGGGCCGCCGCCGAGGGCCTGGAGGACGACTGGCGCGGCCGGCGGGTGCGCGCGGCCCAGCGGAAGGCCGCCCTCCTGCCCGCGGGCGGCGGGGACGGGACCCTGGAGGCCCGGCTCGCCGAGCTGGCCGACCGGGCCGGGGCCGCGGACACCGCGCTCGCCGCGGCGCGGCGCTACGAGGAGCTGGGCGATCTCGACCGGGCGTCCGTCCAGTACGAGGAGGCGGCCTGGCTCGCGGGTGACTGCCCTCGCGCGGTGCGCGGGCTGGTGCGCACCTACCGGGCGGAGCCGGGCGATCCGGGCCCGCTGGAATCCGTACTCGTCCCCGGCGGGGTCGAACTGCGGTGGCCCCCGGGGCTGTTCACGGGCCGGGCCTGGCGGGTGGTGCGGCTCACCCAGGGCGAGCCGGCGGGCGCACCCCTCGCCGAGGTGGCGGGGCGGCCCCACGACGGGGTCCTGCTGGACCGGGACACCGGGATCGGGGTGCGCGTGCGCCACGTCGCCCTGCCGCTCGGGGCCGACGGCGCGGTGGAGGGCCCGCCCCTGATCGGGGCCCCGGTGGCCGTCGCCCCGGCGGTGACCGGGCTGCGCGTCGCCGACGGCAACGGCTGGATCGAGGCCTCCTGGGCCGCCCCGGCGGGCACGGCCGTCCCCGAGGTGACCCTGGCCGGGCCCGCGGGCCGCCGCGTGGCGGACGCGACCGTGCAGAGCCTGCGCTTCGACGGCCTGGAGCCGGGCGCCTACGAGCTGACGGTCCGGGCCCGGTACACGGCGCCCGGCGGCCGCCCCGGCCACGCCGTCCTGTCCGCGCCGGTGACGACCCCGGCGACCGTCCACGCGTGGCCGGCTCCCGTGCGCACCGTGACGGCGGCCCCCGACGAGTCGCGGGGCCTGCTCTTCCACGTGACCGGAGCCGAGGGCGCCGAGGTACGCCTGCTGGAGTGGCCGACCACCCCGCCCGCGCCGGGCACGGAACTGCGGACGGCCGACCTGCCGCCCGCACCGGACTGGATCGACCCGGCCGAACCGCTCCCGACCGGGCGGCCGCCCGCCGGGGCGCTCGCGACCGTGACGGCCGTCGCCGTGCTCGGGCAGCGGGCCGTGGCCGGGCCCGGGGTGCTGGTCGAGGCGCCGCTCCCGGTGACGGGCCTCGCGGTGCGGCGGACCTCGCCCCAGGAGGTGCGGCTCACCTTCGACTGGCCCGGCGCCACCGGCACCGTCACCGCCGCCGTCACCCAGGACGGCCGGGTCACCGAGCACACCGTGGCCCGCAGCGTGTTCCTGCGCGAGGGGCTGCGGCTGCCGGTCGCGCCCTCCGCCCTGCGCGTCGACGCCTACGCGGCGCCCCGCGGCGCGCGGTCCGTGCTCGCCGCCGGCCCCGGCGACGCGCGGGCCGAGCTGCCCGCCGACGTGGCCATCGCGTACGAGGTCCTGCCGGGCGCCCGGCGCGGCCTGCGCCGCGGGCCCGCCGTCCTGCGGGTCACCGTGCGGGCACCCGACGGCGCCACGGACCTCCCCGGCTTCGTGCTCGTCGCCCGGGGCGACGGCGGCCGCAGCCCGCAGCGCCCGTCCGGCCCCGCCGGCGGCACCACCCTGTGCCGCCTGACCGGCGACGAACTCGCCGCCGCCGGGACGCTGGAGCGCGAGATCGACCCCGCTGCCGCGCCGGGACGTCCGTACGCCGTCCGCGGTTTCCTCCTCGGCGGCCGTGCCGCCTCCGTCCGGCTCGAAGAGCCCCCGATCCACTCCCTGGTGGTGCGCTGACTTGACCTCCGTCGTCTGCCCCTACTGCTTCGACCGGTCACCGGCCGCCAAGCTCCCCTACCGCTGCCAGATGTCCCCCACCGGGGTGCGGGGCGGCAAGCCCTGCACCGCCGAAGAGGAGATGCGCTCGCTGTTGGACGGCTGGGACTCGGGCGCCCTGCTGCGGCAGTTGGAGCGGGACTTCGCGCAGTTGTCGCTGTTCGGGCTGTCGGCGCTCGGCTCGCCGCCGCCCGCGCACGCGCCGGCCGACGCCCCGAAGTCGGGTCCGCAGCCGCTGCGCGTGGAGGATCCGCTGTTGTGGCTGCTGGGCCTCGGCGGGCTGCTGCCGCAGGCCTCCGGCGCCGCGCGCGCGGGCGGTCGCGGCAGTGTGGAGGGAGAGGCGTGAAGCTCGCGCAACTGCACTACACCTCGGCGCCTCCCGGCCCCGACGGCTCCGGATTCCGGTTCACGGCCGTCACCCCCGGGGTGCCGGCCGCGCTGCTGCGCGAGGCGGAGCAGCTCATCGGCTACGAGCCGCCGCGGGAGGCGCCGCCGCGGCCCGGGCCGGACGAACTGGGCGCCTTCCCCCAGGCGTTGAGCCTGAGCGTGCTGGCGGACGGGAGCCGGCTGCTGGCCCGCTCGGTGTACACGGGCGCCGACTACAGCGGCCGCTGGGGCAACTTCCACGCCCACGCGGTGCACCTGCCGCAGCAGGCCGGCTCCGGTCCGGCCGTCGGCGCGCTGCCGATCACCTCCTGGGGCTCGCCGCAGTGGGCCGTGGACACCCCGGCGGGCGGCGCGCCCGCGCTGGCGGCCGTGCCCGTCCCGGGGCCGCACGATGCGGCGGGGCTGGCCGGGTTCGTCAGCGCCCGGGGACCGTGGCTCGCGGGGTTCTTCGCCGATGTCCGCAGGCTCGGCGAGGATCCCGCGGCCCCGCAGATCGTGCTCGTGGAGGCGAACAGCGAGGCGGTGGCCCGCTGGATCATGCTCGCGTGCAGCGTGCTGCCGCACCAGCGGGGCCAGTGGCTCACCTTCACCACGTACACCCGGCGCCCGCAGTTGGCCCGGCAGCAGATCATCGGCGTGGTCCCCGAGGACGGACCGGGCCTGGCCGGGCAGGAGCACCGCTACCGGGTGTACGACGTCCCGCGCGCGGCGGCCCCCGCCGCCGGGGCACCCGACGCGTGGGCCGACACCGCTGCCCGGATCTGGCAGGCGCGGCGCCAGGAGCTGTTCGCGGAGGTCCGCCGGCTCGGCGCCGACCCGTACGACGCGGGCCCGCTGGCCGCGCTCGCCCTCGCCGCGGACGTCCCCCTGGCCTCCCCCGCCCGGGCCGCCGCCGCGGACTGGGCGGCCGCTCACCGGGACGCCCTGGACGGGGCCCGGCTGCACGCGCTGACCCTGGCGCTCGGCGCGGGAGCCCCCGACGGGGACCGGGATCCGGTCGAGGCCGCGGCGTGCGGGCGGCTGCTGGCGGCCTTGGACGGCTGGGCCCCGCCCGCCGTGTGCGAGCCGCTTGCGGAGCGGGCCCTCGCCGAGGCGGTGCGCGGCCCTGTCGTGCCCGCGACGCTGCCCTCCGCCGGGGCGCTGGGCGGGGCCGCGCGGGCCCGGCTCGCCGCCGCGCTGGAGCCGGAGCTGCGGGCCGCGCTCGCGGCCGCGGAGACCGGACCCGCCGACCGGGCCGGGCTGTTGCGGGTCGGCTCGGTGCTGGGGGCGGACACGGCCGACCTGCTGCCCGGCGCGGCCCGGCAGCTGGCGCTCGCGCTGCTCGCCGATCCGGATCGGGTGTACGGCGAGGGGGTGCGGGCCGCGCTCGCGGAGCTGCCGGCGCTGCGGGCCCTCGTACTCGATCGGCTGGACTCCCTCGCGGCGGGCGATCCGGCCGCGGGGCGACTCCTGTTCGCGCGCACCGGGCTGCGGCTGTCGGCCGCCGACGCGCGCCCGCACCTGCGGATGTGCGCCTCGGCGGCGGGGGTGGTCGCGGCTTCCGCGGACCGGGTCGGGGCGCTGCACGCGCTGCTAGCGGAGTCGGAGGTCTCGCTGTACGCGGAGCCGCTGGTGCTGCGGACCGCGATGCGGCTGGTGTGGGACGGGGAACCGCCCGGTGCCGGCGAGGCGGCGCTGGTGCTCGGGGCGACGGGGGCGAAGGTCCACCGGGAGGCCGGGACCTGGGAGTTGCTTGCCCGGGCGGCGGCCGGGGCCCCGGCCGGGGACGTGGCGGCGGCCGAGCTCGCGCCGGAGATCCTGACCCACTTCCAGGAGGAGCTCCCCGCCTCGCTGCGGCCCTCGCTGTTGATCCTGGAGCTGGCGCGGAACCTGCGGGCGGGCACGGCGGGCCCGGGCTGGGTTCGCCAGGCCCTGGACCTGGGGTCGACGGGCCCGGAGCCGGGGGCGCGGGCGCAGGCGTACGCGGCGCTGTCCGGGCGGCTGCTGCTGGACGGGGACCGTCCGGAGAACGAGCTGCGGGCGCTGATCGAGAGCGACGACGCGGAACTGCTGGCCGCGTACCGGTCGGCCGCGCGGGAGGCGGAGGTCACCGCCCGGCTGCGGCTGGTACCCGCGTTCGCCGCGGACTGCTTCATGGCGTGGTCCTCGCAGCCTCAGGCGGGCCCGGTCTGGCAGGAGGCCCGCACCGACCTTCTCGAAGGCGTGCTGCGGCCCGTCGTGCGGGGGCTGACGCAGGCGGAGCTCTCCTCGGTGGAGGAAGCCCTGGCCCTGCCGGGTGGCCGCGGGGCGGAGGACTTCCGCACCTGGCAGCGCCCGAGCGCGATGGGCCGCCTCCGGGACCGCTTCAAACGCCGGTCCGCGGGCCGCGGCGCCGAGGGCGGTTCCGGCTCGGCGGGCGAAGCGTCGCGTCCGGCCGCCACGGACGGCCGGGCGGACTCCGGCCGGGACGCCACCGGTTCCCGCCGACGCGGCGGCGCCGGCGCCTCCGGTGCCCCCGGCCACGGCGGCCCGCCGGACGAACGCCCCGATGGGTACGGCAGCCCCGGCCGACCGGCCGGGGGACCCGGCGGTCCCGGAGACCGGGGAGGCCACTGGTGAGCACCGACACCGGCACCGTCGGCACCGTCCTGCGGGTCCTCCTGTACGGCACCGGGATCGTCGCCGTCGGCGTGTGCCTGCTCTTCGGGCTGTGGCAGTTCCTCGGGCTGACCCTGGCGACGGCCTGGCGGGCCTTCGAGCCGCGGGGGCTCGGGGCTCCCGAACAGCGGGTCGTCCCGTACGCCGGCGCCGAGCCGGCCCGGCGCGCCTACTGGGCCTGGCAGATGTGGCATGACTCCAGGCACGCCGTGCTGTTCGCCTCCCGCACCGTGCGGTACCTGCTGGTCCGGCACTGGTTGGGCACGGTGGTGCGGGACCGGCTGCTGCGGGGCCGCAGCGGACGGTCCGGCGCACGGCCCGACGCGAGCCTGGCCGGGCGGCGGCGGCTCACCGCGCACTGCCCGCACTGCGACCAGCCGCTGCCCCCGGCCGTCGGCACCACCCGCGTGGTGCACCTGCCGTTGATCGGCGGCACCTCCGCCGGGAAGACCATGCTGATGGCGGCCGTACTGGAGGGCCTGCGGTCCTGGTCGCACCAGTCCTCGCTGAAGGTCGAGTTCGCCTCCCCGGACGACCTGCGCGAGGCCAACGCGCTGGGCAGGCAGCTGAAGGATTCGGGGTGGACGCTGAAGACCCAGGGCGGCCAGCCCCGCGCGCTGATGCTGCTGGTCGGATGGGGCCTGCGGCGCAGGCTGCTGTACCTGTACGACCCGATGGGCGAGTCCTTGCGCGACGCGGACAACACCCGCCTCCAGGGCTATCTGGCGCATGCCGACGGGGTCCTGTTCGTCGCCGACGTGCTCGCCTCGCCCGTCGTACGCCGCAAGCTGGGCGCGGGCGACCCCAAGCTGACGGCGGACGCCCGGCCGGCCGACCTCGGGCCCGTGGAGACGTACGCGGCGCTGGCCGGGGAACTGCAGGGGCTCAGCGGCCGCCGGGGACGCCTCGCGGTGGCCGCGGTGGTGACCAAGCGGGACACCCTCGACCGACTGACCTCCCTGCCGCGGCCCGCGGAACCCGTCGACGCCTGGCTGGACGACATCGGCCTCGACGACCTGGTGCGCAGCTTCCGCAATGATTTCGCGGCGGCCCGCTACTGGGCGGTGAGCGCCCGCGCGGCGACCGGGGCGGGAGCACTGGATTCCGAGCACGCCCAGCCTCGGGGCGAGGAGAGGCCGCTGAGCCTGGCTCGGCCTGGCCTGGCTGATGCGGTACGCCGAGTACGCCTTCCCGCGCCAGTTCGTCAGTGCCTGGCGGGAGAAGGTGCTGGGGAACTGGGAGCGCAGCAGCACGCCCGGGGAACCGCCGATGTCCGACGCCGAGAAGCTGCTGCCGTACGAGAGCACGTTCGTCGTCGCCGTGCTGACGCCCCGGGTCTCCGCGGCCCGGCAGCTCGGCGACGGCGAGCTGACGCTGGTCGGCGAGAGCGGGCGGGTAAGCGTACCGCTCGCGCCGAAGGAAGCCGATCTGGGCGACGAGACGGAGTCGCTGTGCACCCCGGAGGCATGGCTGCGGGGTGCGGACCCACTGGGCGCCGGTGACAGCGCCCTCACGGGCGCCCCGGCTGGTCGCGCTGTCCGCGGTCCCGGGCAACTGCTGGGCCTGCAACGCCACGCTGGTGCTGCCGCCCCGGCTGGTGCTGACCACGCCCCCGCCGCGCACCGAGCACCACATCCTGCTGCACCGCACCTCGCGGGTGCAGGCCCACCACCTGGCGCCGGAGCCGGCCCGGCACGACTACGGCGACGCCACGCTGGTGGCGCTGCTGACCGAGCACCCCCAGCGGCCGGGCAGGTTCGGGCTGGCCAACCGGTCCGGGAGCTCGTGGACGGGCACCCGGGCGGACGGCACCACGCAGGAGATCGCCCCGGGGCAGACGGTGCCCCTGCGCTCGGGCCTTGAGCTGGACTTCGGCGGGGCGCGGGCCGTCGTACGGTCCAAGTGAGACGGGCCGCGCCGGCCACGGCCCGGGGGGACGGCCCGGCAGGCGGGTGATCTCCTGGGCCGGGGCCGGGGCCGGTGACCGGCGGGCCGTCATGGCCGCCCCTCGCCCCGTGGTTCCGGCCGCCCCACCCAACGTACTCAGGCGGCTGGTACGGGAGCCGGTGGCGAACTGAGCATCCGTACTCAGGCCCGGCCCAGGGCGAGTTGTCATCGTGGGGCCATGTTCATTCAGCCGTGCGATCCGCCGCCGCGTGCCGGGATAACCGCCGTGGCCTGCCTGTTGCCCGAGGACGCGGTGTCCTCAGACGACCTCCAGCGGGAGGTGGCGCTGCGCTCCGGCCTGCCGCTCCCGCCGAGGCTGCTGACGCAGGCCACCGGGATCCGCTCCCGCCGGGTCGCGGGCGACGGGGTGTACGCCTCCACCCTCGCGGTGGGCGCGGCCCGCCGGGCGCTGGCCTCCGCCGGGCTCGGTCCGCTCGACGTGGACCTGCTGCTCTTCGCCTCGGCCTCCAGGGACCTGGTCGAGCCGGCCACCGCGCACATCGTGCAGGCGGAACTCGGCTCGCGGGCGCACGCCCTCGACGTCACCAACGCGTGCAACAGCTTCGTGGGCGGCATCGACCTGGCCCGGTCCATGGTCCTGGCGGGACGGGCCCGGCGGGCGCTGGTGGTGACCGGGGAGACCCCGTCGCGTGCGGTGCGCAGGGACCCCTCCTCGCTCGCGGAGTTGCGCGAGTGCTTCGCCGGCTACACCTTCGGCGACGCGGGTGCGGCGGTGGTCGTGGAGGCGGTGGAGCGGGGCGGGATCCTCGACGTGGACACCGAGACCCACTCGGAGCACTGGGAGGTCGGGGGCATCCCGGGCGGCGGGTCACGGCACCCGCGCGGGGACTCGTACACCTATTTCCGCGGTGACGGGCACGAACTGCGGGGCGTCTTCGAGAAGGTGGGCACGGCCGTCATCGACCGGACCCTGCACCGCAGCGGCATGGACTGGGACGGGTTCGCCAAGGTGCTCGTGCACCAGGTGACCGTGCCGTACCTGGAGCGGTTCGCGGAGATCACGGGGGTGCCGGCCGGGAAGCTGGTGGTGACCGTGCCCGAGATCGGCAATGTGGCAAGCGCGAGCATCGGGGTCCAGCTCGATCGGGTCTTCGATGAACTGGACCCGGGCGAACGGGTGTTGTTCGTCGGACTGGGCGGCGGCATCAGCATCATGACCATGGTCTGGGAGAAATCGTGAACCGCATGTGGGTGGTGGTGCCCGCGCACGACGAGGCGGCCCGGTTGGCGGACACCCTGCGGGCGCTGGCCGCCCAGCGGGACCGCGACTTCACCCTGCTGGTCGTCGACAACGCCTCCGCGGACGACACCGGGGCCATCGCACGGGAGTTCGCGGCGGGCGCGCCGTTCCCGGTGGAGGTGATCGAGGAGCCGGAGAAGGGCGTCGGCTCCGCCGTGGACACCGGGTTCCGGCACGCCATCGGGCGGGGCGCGACGATGCTCGCCCGCACCGACGCCGACTGCCTGCCCCGGCCGGGCTGGACGCGCGCCGCACGGGCCGCGCTCACGGACGCCCCGGGGCTGGTGTGCGGGCGGATCACGGCCCGGCGCGACGAGCACGGGCCGCTCGGCCGGGCCGGGTTCGGGGTGCTCGTCCGCCTCGCGGCGCTCTTCGGGCGGCTGCGGCCGGAGCACGCCCGCCGCAAGGGCTACCGGGCCCCATACCGGATGCACGCCGGGAACAACATGGCGATCACCTCCGAGCTGTACCTGGCGGTCGGCGGCATGCCCCGGCGGCCCTCGCCCACCGACCGGCTCTTCCTCAACGCCGTACGCCGCCACACCGACCGGATCTCGCACTGCCGGGCCATGGTCGTGGAGAACTCGACGCGCCGCCTGCGGGCCTACGGGATCGCGGGCACCGCCCGCTGGTACCTCGACCAGGGCAGCGGCCGCCACGGAACGGACCCCCGCTGATGCTCGACCGACTCGACCACGCGCTGCGCACCCGCCCCGAGGCGCCCGCGATACTCACCGCCTCGCGTACGGGCGCGCCCCGGGTACGCGCCACCCGCGGCGAACTCGCCGACCTGTCCGACGCGTTCGCCGCCGCCCTGCACGCCCGCGGACTGCGCGCCGGGGACACCGTCGGCGTGGCCGTGCGGCCCGGACCCCGGGCGCTGGCGGTCCTGCTGGCGCTGTGGCGGCTCGGGCTGCGCGGGGCCGTCCTCGACCCGGGCGCGGGGCCCGACGTACTGCGGGCCCGTCTCGCCCTGGCCCGGCCCGCGCTGGTGCTCGCCGACGCGGCCGCGCAGGCGGTGGCGGGCTGGGCCCGGCCGCTGGCCCGGCGGGCGGGGCTGGAGCTGCCGGAGCTGGCCGCGCTGGGGCCGGTGGCGACGGTGGGGCCCCGGCCGCCGGGGTGCGCGCCGGCGCTGGAGCGGGGGGCGGCGCGGGCGGGCGTGCCCGTGCGCGGTGACGCCGGCGGGGACTGCGACGCGGTGATCGTGTTCACCTCCGGCACCACCTCCGCGCCCCGGGCGGTGGTGCACACGCGGTCGAGCCTGGCCGCCGGGATGGCCACGGTCTCCTCCCTCTTCGAGGTTGCCCCCGGGGTACCCGTGCTGGGCGGCACGTTCTTCGTCCTCGTGCCCTCCCTCACGCGCGGCGCACCCGTCGCCCTGCCGGCCCGCGATCCGCGGGTACTGGCCCGGCAGTCGCACCGGCTGCGGCCCCAGCACACCTATCTGACCCCGCCGCAGCTGCGGGACGCTCTGGCGGCGGGCGCCCGCTTCCACGGCCGGGTGTGGACGGGCTCCGCGCCCGCGGGCGCCGGACTGCTGGAGCGGGTCCGCGCGGCGGGCGCGGCGCAGGCCTGGGGCGTGTACGCGCTGACCGAACTGTTCCCGGCCGCGGCGGTGGAGGCGCGGGAGAAGGCCGCCTTCGAGGGCCCCGGCGACCTGGTGGGCGCCCCGCTGCCCGGGGTCGCGGCCGAGGTGGATCCGGACGGCCAGCTGCTGCTCTCCGGGGCCGCGGCCCGCCACCGCTACCTCGGGGAGGAGCCCGACGCGTGGGTGCGTACGGGCGACCGGGCGCGGCGGGACGGCGCGGGCCGGATCGTCCTGGAGGGACGGAGCAAGGACATGGTGCTGCGCGGGGCCGAGAACATCTACCCGGGTCTGTACGAACCCTCCCTGCACGTGCCGGGGGTGGAGCTGGCCGTGCTCGTCGGGGTCCCGGCGGGCGACGGCGACGAGCGGCTGGTGGCCGTGGTCCAGCCGCGACCCGGCACGCCCGAGGCCGGCCTGCGCGCGGCGCTGGCGGAGCCGGTGCGCCGGATGGGCTCCGCCCGACCGGACGCGCTCCTCTTCGCCCGGATCCCCCTGTCGGGCCGCTCCCGCAAACCGGACCGGCCGGCCACGTCCGCACTGGCGGCCCGGCGTCTGGGGGTGGCGGCATGACCCGCGCACCCGTTCACCCCGGAGCCCGGCCCGTACACCCCGGAGCGGCCCGGCCGGGCCGCCCCGGGGCCCGCCCGGAGCCCCTCACCCCGGTCCGCGCCCGCCGCACGGCCGCTCCTGAGGCCGGCCGGGCGCTCCGGCCATCCGTCCCTGCGGCCCCCGACTCCACGGAGGTGGACGCCCGATGAGCACCGGCCCCTCGCAGGCGGCGGCCCGGCGGCGGGACCGCCGGGTCTACCTGCGTGGTCACCCGCTCCTCTTCGCCCTGCTCGCCGCCACGCGCGGGCGGCCCGTGCGCCGGTTCGGCAGGACCCTCCTCGTGCACGACGCGGCCGCCTATCGGGAGGCACTGACCCGGCTGCCGCTGGACCGTACGGCGGCCGGGACCACGGGCGGAGCCGCGCGGGCCGCGGGCGCCGCCGGCGTGCTGTTCGACCAGGAGGGCGGGGCGCACCGGTCCGAGCGGCGGGGGCTCGTGGTGGGACTCGGCGCGGCCGGGGTGGAGGAACTGCGCGCGGTGTGGCGGCCGTTGCTCGTACGCCGTCTCGCGCCGCTGGCGCAGGGCGGCGAGGTGGACCTCGTCGACCTGGCGCGGGAGCTCTCCGGGTCGGTGGTGTGCGCCCTGCTCGGTTCGCAGGCCGAGCCCCGGGCCGTGGCGGAGGCCGCCGCGGCGGCCGCGGCCGCCTCCGTACGCAGCCACCTGCCGGGCGCCCACGGGCCGCGCGCGGAGTCGGCCGCGGTCCGAACCGCGGAGCGCCTGCGTCTGCTGCTGACCCCCGCCCCGCGCTTGTGCCCGCACCTCGGCCCGAGCCCCACCCCCGGCTGCCCCGCCTCGGGCTCGGCCTCGGGCTCGGCCTCGGGCTCGGGCTGCGGCTCCGGTTCGGAGTCGGACTGTCCCAGCCCCGGCCCGGACTCCGGCTGCGGTCCCGGCCTCGGCGATCAGTCGGCGTTGCGGGCGATGCTGGCCGTGGCCGCCGTGAACACCACCGTCGCCGCCCTGCCCCGGGCCGTGGCCTGGTGCGCCGACGCGGGGTTGTGGCAGGACGCCGCCGACGCGCGGCTGCGCCCGGTGCTGGCCGGGGAGCTGCTGCGGGTCACCGCCGCCTCGCCGCTGCTGCCCCGGGTGGCGGCGGCGGACGGGGCCGTTGCCGGCTGCCCCGTGCGCGGTGGCGACCGGCTGCTGCTGGTGGCCCGGCACGCCGCCGAGGCACACCGGCGCGACCCGGACGCCCACCGGCCCGCCGGTCCGGATGCCGCGCAACTGGTGTTCGGGGCCGGGCCGCACGCCTGCCCCGGGGCCCGGCTGGCGCGCGCCCAACTGGTCGACGTACTGGAGGAGCTGGCTCCGTACCGGCCCGTGGTGACGCGGGCCCGGGTGGACCGGCGGGCCGCCCTGCCCGGCTGGCGTTCGCTGACGGTGAGGGCGGGCGCATGAGCATCCGTATCGCGGTCACCGGGGCGAGCGGCTTCTGCGGCGGGCACGTGGCCCGGGCGGCCGCCGCGAGCGGCGCGGAGGTGGTGTGCGTGGGCCGCCGGCCGGGACCGGTGGGGGAACACCGGTTCTGGGACGCCTCCCTGGACACCCCGGACCTCGCGGGCGCGGACGTGATCGTGCACTGTGCGGCGGCGGTCGGCGATCCGGCCCCCGGCTCCCCGGCCGAGGCACTGATGCGCGCGGTCAACGTGGACGGCACGGAGCGGCTGCTGCGGGCCGCGGCCGGGCGGCCCGTGGTGTGGGTGAGCAGCGCCAGCGTGTACGACCCGCGCCCGGACCGGACCCTGGTCACCGAGGACCATCCGCGCACCGGCCACCTCAACGCCTACGGACGCACCAAGGCGGCCGGTGAGGCCCTCGCCCTGGCGGCGGGCGCGGTGGCGCTGCGCCCGCGTGCCGTCTACGGCCCCGGGGACACGCAGCTGCTGCCCCGGCTGATCTCCCGGGTCCGGGCGGGCACCCTGCTGCTTCCGGGGCCGGACGTGCGGCTGAGCCTGACGGCGGTGGAGAACCTGGCGGACGCCTGCCTCGCGGCCGCCGCCTGGCCCTCCGGTGCGTACAACATCGCCGACGGCGAGCCGTACCCCCGCGACGAGGCCGTGCGCCAGGTCCTGCGGGCGCACGGCGTCCACGCGCGGATCCGTCACCTCCCGCTCGGGGTTGCCCGTACGGCGGCCAGGCTCGTGGAGGCCGTGGCGAGCGCCGAACCGGCCCTCAGCCGCTACGCGGTGGACCAGCTCGCCCACCCGGTGGTGCTGGACCTGACCCGGGCCCGCGCCCGGGGCTGGACACCGCGCCGGACGCTCGCCGACTACACGGCCGGGGTCAGCCCACGGCCGCCGGGGCCTGCGCGCCCGCGATGAGCACGTCGAGGAGGGCGAGCAGGGCCGCGCGGACGTCCGTACGGGAGCGGGCGTCCAGCATGAGGACGGGGGTGTTCGGGTCGCGCAGGTGCAGGGCCGCCGCGATCTCCTCGGCGGTGTAGGGCTGTTCGCCGTGGAAGCAGTTCGCGCCGACCACGAACGGCAGTCCGCGGCTCTCGAAGAAGTCGACGGCCGGGAAGCTGCGGTCGAGGCGTCGCGTGTCGACCAGCACGATCGCCCCGAGCGCCCCGGCCAGCAGGTCGTCCCACATGAACCAGAAGCGTTCCTGGCCCGGTGTGCCGAACAGGTAGAGGACGACTCCGGCGTCGGTGAGGGTGATCCGGCCGAAGTCCATGGCGACGGTGGTGACCGCCTTGGACTCGATGCCGTCGAGGTCGTCGACGCCGACGCCCGCGGCCGTCAGCCGTTCCTCCGTGCGCAGCGGCTCGATCTCGGAGATCGTCTCCACCAAGGTGGTCTTGCCCACTCCGAACCCACCGGCGATGAGGATCTTGACCGGGGCGGATTCCCGGGGGGCGGGCATGTCATATCCGGGCAAGGCTGTCCCTGATTCTCATGAGCAGGTCGACGTCGGTGGTCTCGGTCGCCGCCAGCGGCGGCCGGTGGTGGATCAGCCCGCGATCGGCGAGTTCACCGAGGAGCAGCGTCATGGGCGTGAGACGCATGTGCGTCCGCGCCGCCAGCTCGGCGACCGCGAGACCGCCCGGAGCCGCGCACATGGCGAGGATCTCCTGCCACTCGCTGGGCAGTCCGGCCTGGGCGGCCGTGGTCACCGCCGCCGTGATCGTGGTGTCCATGGTGAGGACGGTGTGCGCGGCGGCCGTACGTCCGTCGGTGAGGGCGTACAGCCGCGTCCGGCGGCGGCTCGCTGGCTGGGGCTCGTCCTGCGGCATTACGCGGTCGGCACCTGGCCGCGCTCGGGTGTGCCCAGCCATTCGCCGAGCGCCTGGGCGGTCCGTACGGCCTCGCCGCCGAGCTCGCCGAGACGGGCCTTGCGGTTGGTGACCACGATGAGCGTGCTGCCGTCGCCGCATCCGACGATGCAGAGGTACCGGTCGTCCATCTCGACCAGCTGGCGGATGACGCGGCCCCCGTCGATCTCCCGGGATATCGCCTTCATCGTGGCCGCGACGCCGGAGGCCGCGGCCGCCATGCGTTCGGCCTGGGCCTCGTCGAGCATGTAGGCGCTGAGCTTGATGCCGTCGTTGGACAGGAGCACGGCTCCCTGGATGCCGGCGATCCTGTTCAGGTTGTTGTCCAGGACGCTGTAGATCGCGCCGTTGGAGGTCGCGGTGTTGGGTGAGGTAGTCATGGCCGATCCCGTCGGAGCTCTTCTTCCACTGTCTGGGTCCCGTGTTCGTAGTCCGCCCAGGCGTCGGCCACCTCTTCGGGTGTCGCCGCGTCCTGCCGGACGGTCGTTTCCGCGGCGCGGGGCTCGCGCAGCTGCTGTGCGATGTGCGTCTGCGGGACGCGCTCGGGGAGGGCGGGCCGGGCCCCGGGCACGGTCACGGGTACCGGCGCCTTCTCGTCCGCCTTCTCGTCCGCCTTCGTGTCCGCCTTCCTGGTGCGGCTCGGCAGCCCGGCGGCCGTGCGCACGACGGGCTCGGACCTCCGTTCCCCGGACAGGCGGGGCGCCGGGGCGGCGGTGGCCGGCGCGGGGGGCGCGGGCTCAGGGGCAGGGGCAGGGGCAGGGGCCGGTACGGGCTTGGACACGGGCTGCTCGCGCCGCGGTTCCGCCGCGGGGGTGGCCACCAGCAGTGCCGCGGGGAGGATCACCACGGCGGAGGTCCCTCCGTACACCGAGCGGCGCAGGGTGACACCGGCCTGGAGCTGGTCGGCGAGGTGTCCGACCACGAAGAGGCCGAGCCGGTGCGCGTTCTGCGCCAGGACGGAGTACGGCGGGGCCTCGTGCAGGCGCCCGTTCATCTCCTCGTACCGCTCGGGGGTCACCCGGGGCCCTCGGTCCTCGATCTCGACCGACAGCCCGTCCGCGACGAGTTCCGCGCGGATGACCACCTTGGACCTCGGCGGGGAGAAGCGGGTGGCGTTGTCGAGCAGCTCCGCGAGCAGGTGGCTGATCTGGCTGATCGCGCCCGGTTCCACGCTGGTCTCGTCCAGGGCCTGCCGCTCGATGCGCCGGAAGTCCTCGACCTCCGCGGCGGCTTCGCGCAGCACGTCGGCGATCCGCATGGGCTCGGTGTGCGGGTCGGGGACCTCGCCGCCCGCCAGGATGAGGAGGTTCTCGATCTGCCGCCGCATGCCCACCGTCAGCTGGTCGGAGCGCATCAACCGGGCGAGCAGCGCCTCGTCGTGGCCGAAGGTGTCCTGGAGGTCCTCGGTGAGGCTCAGCTGGCGGCTGACCAGGTTCCCGGTGCGCGAGGCGATGCCCGTGGCGAACAGGCCGAACCCGTGCCGCTCGTCCGCGAGCTGCCTGTGCCCGTCGACGGACACGGCGACGGCGCGGGCGAAGGCGTCGCTGATGCGGCCGACCTCGTCCCCGTCCCCGCGCACCGTCGGCAGGACGGATTCGTCGACGGACTGCCCGCGCTGGAGCCGGGCGACGACCTCGGGGAGGGTTTCCTCGGCGACGGTCACCGTGCGGTCGTGCAGGTCGTGCAGACGGCGCAGGACCGATCGCGTGGTGAGCACGACGACGACCACGACGATCAGCAGGCCGCCGGAGCTCCCCCCGATGAGCCAGGCGACCTCGGTGTCCAGTTCCGCGGCCTTGGCCTCGCCTCGCGTGAGCACCTTCCTCGCGCGGTCGACGTTGAGCGAGGCCATCTGCACGGAGAAGTTCTCGTGCGCGGAGCGCCAGAGGGCGGTTTCCGCGGGCAGCTTGATGCCGGAGCCGGTGTCCGTGTGCTTGGAGACGACCGCGTTCTCGATGCGGATCTTCGTCTGCCAGTCCGAGGACGCGACGATCCGGTCGTAGAACCGCTTGTCGACCTCGGGGAGATAGGGAACGACCCAGGTCTCGTACAGGTGCCGGTGGGCGCCCATGGCGCTGATGAACTGGTCGAACCCGGCGGAGTCCAGCTGCCTGGACGGACCGGCGAGGGACAGGATCGTGTCCTCGCGCGCCACCATCTCGGTCGCGGTGAGCATGGCCACCACGGGCCGGCTCTCCTTGACGATCTCGGCGTCGTCCGCGTGGCTGAACTCGCGCTGGTACGCCTGGATGACCGAGGCGATCACTCCGGTGTAGTACGCGAGCGTGCCGTCGGCGGCGCCGGTACGGGCGTCCGCGCGCTGGCGGAACGCGGCCAGGCCGTCGAGCTTCTGCTCCACTTCCTCGAATGAGGCGTTCGTGCCGGACGCCACCCGGCGGAATTCGACTGCTGCCCGGTCCGTGGCCTCCCGCCGGATCCGCAACTCCTCGTCGGCCCCGGCGGTGCCCGCCCACAGGGAGGCGGTCATCGTCCGCTCTGCCTGCATGTCGACCATGAGCGTGTACAGCGGGGCGCCGACCCGCTCGGCGGCCGCGACATCGGCACGGAGGTGCTCCGCCTGCGAGAGCAACCGTCCGGCGGTCACCGCCACTTGGGTGCCCATCGCCACGGTGGGGACCACGGCCAGCCAGATGAGCATGGTGCGCAGGCGCACCCTGCGGCGTCGGCGGGCCGTCGACTGCCCGCGTACGCCTTCGGGTTCTATGACAGACATCGGACCTCGGGAACGGGGCGGCAGGGGCAGCCGGACAACCGGAACGGAATCAACCGCTCCGCCTGTGGCGGAATGTGAGGGTGCCGATCATAACCAGCCACCACGAGGAAACAGACAGGTGTCTTCCAAGGCCAAAGCGTGCTATCGGCGCCGGATCACCGTAGACGAGAGACCTGATCGGAACCCAAACGCGACGCCCTCGACACAAAGGCGGGACCTACCGACCAGTATGTGGTCGGCAGGGCCCGCCGGGTCCGGAAGTCCGACCCGTGCCTCGCGAGGTGTCGGCCCGTCAGCCGCTCAGGACCTGCCCCACCAGGACCGCCCCTGGCCCCTGCGGATGTCGGTCACCTTCGCGAGGCCCCCGACGCCCCCGGGCCCGCTGTGGGGCTGCAGGTCCTTCAGACGGGCCCGCCAGGGCCCGTCCGCCATCTCCAGCTGCACGACGACCGGGCCCTCGGGCAGGGGCACGGTCTCACGCCGCTTGCCGATCTCGTTGACGGCGTTGTCGTCCGTCGGGAGCTCGGCCGGGTCGTCGTGCCCCTCCAGCTCGTAGAGGTTGACGATGAGGTTGTCGTCACCGCGGTAGTGCAGGTGGAGGTCGGCCGTTCCGCCGGTGTGCAGCAGGACGTCGGGGCCGCCGCCCTCCAGCTCCTCCTCCGTCAGGAGCGTCGCCGCGGCCAGCGGCAGCACCCGGAGCTGCCAACGCCCTTCCGCCTTCAGTTGCAGCCGCAGCCGCCCGTTCGAGGGAACCAGGGTGAGCACCCTGCCCCGGAAGTTCTCCTCGCAGCTGTTGATGAGGCTGTCGCCCTCCTTGTTGAACCGGGTGAGGGGCCATAGACCCGTGTACCCGTCGCCGCGGACGGCGAGTTCGACGATGACCGGCCCGGGCGGCAGCCCGTTCACCGTGATCACGTCGTTGTCCCGGCCGCTCTGCGCGTACGGCTCGAAGCCTGCACCGTAAGGCCAGTGGACCCCCGGCCCGGCCGGCACGGCCTGCGGAGCCACCCCGGCGGGCCCCGGATCCGGGACCTGCCCGTAGGCCGGAGCGGGCACCTGACCGGCGGGCGGCACCTGACCGTGGGCCGGAGCCGGCACCTGACCGTGAGGCGGAGCCTGACCATGGGCCGGGGGCGGCACCTGACCGTAGGCCGGAGCCGGCACCTGACCGTGAGGCGGAGCCTGACCATGGGCCGGGGGCGGCACCTGACCGTAGGCCGGGGGCGGCACCTGACCGTAGGCCGGAGGCGGAACCTGACCGTGGGCCGGAGCCGGAACCTGACCGTAGGCCGGAGGCGGAACCTGACCGTGAGG
Source organism: Streptomyces sp. NPDC096339 (assembly GCF_044762985.1). NCBI lineage: Bacteria > Bacillati > Actinomycetota > Actinomycetes > Kitasatosporales > Streptomycetaceae > Streptomyces > Streptomyces sp. NPDC096339. The sequence goes on from NZ_JBIWFI010000006.1 coordinate 50,356, forward strand.
CGGAACCTGACCGTGGGCCGGAGGCGGGACCTGACCGGAGGGCGGGGCCGGGACCTGGAACGGAACCGGAGCCGGGGCTGGAGCCGGGGCCTGGAACGCGGCCGGAGCCGCGGCCTGTGCCGCGACCGGTGCCGGGACCTGGAACGCGACCGGGGCCGGAGCCTGGGCCTTGGCCGGAGCAGGGGCCTGGGGCGGGAGCTGCGCCGGAACCTGGGGCGGGGCCTGGAATGGCACCGGTGTGCCGACCGGCGGCGGCGCCGGTGCCGGGTCCGCCACGTCCACGCCGTGGTCCGTCACCAGGCCCGCGAGGCCGTCGACGTACCCCTGGCCCACCGCACGGAACTTCCAGCCCCCTGCCCGCCGGTACAGCTCGGCGAGCACCATCGCCGTCTCCGCCCCGGCATCGGTCACGTCGTACCGCGCGACCGGCGTACCGTCCGGCGCGAACGCCTCCACCGACAGCCCGTGCACGTCCCGCATCGCCCCGCTCTCCGTCGACCCGACGACGATGACGCGGACGATCTCCTCCTCCACCGCGGCGAGTGCGACGTCCAGCCAGGCCGTGCCGTTCTCGTCCCCGAGCAGCCGCACGGTGCCCGACGGATGGACCGGCGCACCGTGGAACACGATGTCCCCGTCCCCCCTGACCCTGCCCTGCCCCGTCAGCAGCAGCACCGCCACGTCCAGCCCGTTCCGCACGGCGATCCGCAGCGGCACGGTCGGCACGAAGGCATTGCCCCCCTTGATCATGTCCCCTCCTGAATCGATCATCCAATGATCTTCAGCCTTCCGGTCCGGCGGGACAAGGCACGCGGCGCCGCGGCGCCGACGGGCCGGGGCGCGCCCGTCCGGGCGTCCCCGGTGGCTGCGGCGGCGCCGGGAGCCGACGATGGCGTCCAGGCCCCGACCGCGCACCGGCAAGGGAGTTCCCGTGGGCACATCGGACGGCTCGGGATCGGGCGGCTCCGGCGCGGTGACCGGCGAGCGGACCGCGACGGGTCCGCGTTGGCGGTGGGCTCTGGCCGTGCTGCTCGCCGCCGCCTTCATGGGCATCCTGGACGTCCTGATCGTCAACGTCGCCGCGCCGTCCATCCAACGGGACCTCCACGCGAGCTTCGCCGACATCCAGCTGGTGATCAGCGGCTACGTACTGGCCTACGCCGCCGCGCTGACCACCGGTGGGCGCCTCGGCGACTCGTACGGCCCCAAGCGCGTCTTCATGACCGGCCTGATCGCGTTCGCCGTCCTGTCCGCGGGCTGCGCGGCCGCGCCGTCGGTGCGCGCGCTCATCGTCCTGCGGATCGCCCAGGGGCTGGCCGCCGCGCTGATGCTGCCGCAGGTGCTCGCCCTGATCCAGGTGATCGTGCCGGCCCGGGAGCGGGGACGGGCCCTGGCCGGGTACGCGGCCACCCTGGGCCTCGGAGCGGTGGTGGGGCAGCTCGTCGGGGGCGTGCTGATCCGCGCGGACGTCCTCGGGCTCGGTTGGAGGTCGGTGTTCCTGGTGAACGTGCCCATCGGCCTGCTCGCGGCCGCCTGCGTGCCCGCCCTGATCCCCGCGACGCCGGCCACTCACCAACGCGTCGACCTGCCCGGACTGGCGCTGACCGCCGCCGCCATGACCCTGCTCGTCTACCCGCTGATCCGGGGCGGCGACAGCGGTTGGCCGGCGTGGGTGTGGGCGGCGTTCGCCGGATCGGCGCTGTCACTGGCCGCCCTGTGGCGGGTCGAACGGCGCCGGGAGGCGGCCGGCCGTGTCGTCCTGATGCCGCCGGCGCTCTTCCGTGACCGCGGCTTTCTGACCGGTCTCGGGGCGGCGCTGGTCTTCTACGCGGGCAATTACGGGCTGTTCCTGCTGCTCGCCTACGTCTTCCAGGAGGGCCTGGGGCTGACCCCGCTCGCTTCGGGCATCGCCTTCCTGCCGCTGGGGATCGGATTCGCCACCGCCTCCCTGGCAGGCCGGCGCCTGGTCGACCGGTACGGGCGGCGGGTGCTGCTCGCCGGGGCGGGGACGATGGTGGCCGGTTATCTGGTCCTGGTCGCCACCCTGCTGTCGGACCCGATCTCCTCCAACGCCGAGCAGGCCCTGGCCATGGAACCCGCGTTGGCCATCGGCGGGATCGGTCAAGGGCTCGTCTCGGCCCCGCTCATCGGCACGATCCTGGCCGCGGTCCGGCCCGAGCAGGCCGGTGCGGGCTCCGGCATCGTCCTGACCGTCAACCAACTCGCCGGCTCCCTCGGCGTCGCGGTGGTCGGCGCGCTGTTCGTCGCGCTGCTCGGCGCGGACCCCCAGGACCCGGCCGCGCACCTGTCGGCGCACGACTACACCGCTGCCCTCGTGGGCTGCTCCTGGCTGCTGCTGGGCCTGGCCCTCGTCACCGGCCTGCTCCTGTGGCGGCTCCCCCGCCCGCCCGGATGACGGAACCGGTTCCCGGCGGGACGTGGGCCCGACGGGAACCGGTGGGGGTTCGTCAGCTCGCCCCGTCGGCCGGGGTCAGCCGCAGGGAGATGCTGTTGATGCAGTAACGCTGGTCGGTGGGGGTGGGATAGCCCTCGCCCTCGAAGACGTGGCCCAGGTGGGACCCGCACTTCGCGCAGCGGACCTCCGTGCGGACCATGCCGTGGGAGGTGTCGGCGAGGAGTTCGACGGCCTCGCTGTCCTTCGGGTCGAAGAACGACGGCCAGCCGCAGTGCGATTCGAACTTCTCCGAGGAACGGAACAGTTCGGCGCCGCAGCCGCGACAGGAGTAGACGCCCTCCGTCTTGGTGTCGGTGTACTCACCGCGGAAGGCCGGCTCGGTGCCCGCGAGGCGGAGCACCTGGTACTCGGACGGGGTCAGCTCGGCCTGCCACTGCTCGTCCGTCTTCTGGACCTCGTACGACATGACGTTCCCGCTCCCTCAGCTCGACAGGCGGGCGAGGATCTGCGGTCCCAGATCCGTGACGTCGCCCGCGCCCATGGTGAGAACGAGATCGCCGGGCTTGGCCATTCCCGCGATGACGTCGGCGACGGCTTCCTTGGAGTGCTCGGCCGTGACGTCGCCGCCGGCGGCGCGGGCGGCGGCGATGATGATCTCGCTGGTGACGCCCGGGATCGGGTCCTCGCGGGCCGGGTAGATGTCCAGGACCACGGAGGCGTCGGCCAGGGAGAGGGACTGGCCCATCTCCTTGCCCAGCTCCTGGGTGCGGGAGAAGAGGTGGGGCTGGAAGACGACCAGGATCCGGGAGTCCCCGGCGGCGCCGCGGATGGCCTCCAGGTCGGCGGTCATCTCCGTCGGGTGGTGCGCGTACGAGTCGATGACCTGCACGCCGGCCGCCTCGCCCTTGAGCTGGAGGCGGCGCTTGACGCCGGTGTACTTGCCGAGCGCGGAGGCCAGGTTGTGCGCGGGGATGCCGAGGGCGACACCGGCGGCGAGGGCCGCGACGGCGTTGTGCGCGTAGTGCCGGCCGGGCACGGACACGGTGAAGGTGAGCATGCGGCCGTCGATGACGACGGTGACCTCGCTGGTCAGGCCGCGCGGGGTGATCTTGGTGATGCGTACGTCGGCCTCGGGCTCCTCGCCGTACGTGACGACGGTGAGACCCTCGCGGCCGGCGACGCGGCGGGCGATCTCGGCGGCGCCCTCCTGGCCGTGGGCGACGACGAGGGTGCCGCCGGGCACGACCTTGCCGACGAAGGTCTCGAACGACTCGTGGATCTCGTCCATCGACGCGTAGTTCGCGTGGTGGTCGAGTTCCGCGTTGAGGATGATCGCGACCTGCGGGGCGTACTTGTGGAAGCTGCGGTCGCTCTCGTCCGCCTCGGCGACGAAGATGTCGCCCTCGCCGTGGTGGGCGTTGGAGCCGGGGGCGTCCAGGTCGCCGCCGATGGCGTACGAGGGGTCCAGGCCCAGTGCGGACAGGGAGACCGCCAGCATCGAGGTCGTGGTGGTCTTGCCGTGGGTGCCGGCGACCGCGATCGGGCGCAGCCCGTCCATCAGCCCGGCGAGGGCGTCGGAGCGGTGCACGACGGGGATGCCGAGCTCGGCGGCGCGGGCCAGCTCGGGGTTGTCGGCTCGGATGGCGCTGGAGACGACCACGCAGGTGGAGTCCTCGGCGAGGTGGCCGGCGGCGTGCCCGATGTGGACCGTGGCGCCGTGGGCGCGCAGCGCCTGGGCGGTCTCGGAGTCACGGGAGTCGCTGCCGGCCACCTTGGCGCCGCGCTGGGCGAGGATCTTCGCGATGCCGGACATGCCGGCGCCGCCGATGCCGATGAAGTGGGGCCGTTCCATGGCGGTCGGCAGGCCGGGCTTCATTCAGGTCGCTCCAGGATCGAGTGCTGGGTGTGGTGCTGTGCGGTGGGCGCTTCGGACTGGGCCCTGCGGACCCAAGCCTATTCGTTGTGGGCGAAGAGCTTGAGCACCGGAACGCCCACCTTGTGACGGGCCCGGGACGCCCAGTCCCGGTGGAAGAACTCCTCCACGAAGTGCGGGGCGGTCAGGACGATCACCTCGTCGGCTCCGGTTTCATCGACCACGGACTTCAGTTTGTCGAGCGGGTGGTCCTCGATGATCTGGCCGATGACGTTGGCGCCCTTCTTGCGCAGGGCTTCCATGGAGTACGCCAGCGCCTGCTCGGCGGGGCCCCGCGCGGCCTCGCCCTCGGGCTCGTCGCCCTCGTGAATGGCCTCGGGAAGCTCACCGAGCGCTACGTCGTCGATGGCGCGCAGCAGTCGGTCCTGGTCGCCGCGCGGTTGCATGAGGACGACGAAGGAGACCGAGTCGTCTCCGTGCAGGGTGGTGACGAAGTCCACGTCCACCGTGGTCAGGGGCTGCTCGATCATCAATACGCTCGTGAACACGGACGCCCTCTCCTTCATGGGCCGAGGCCGGCCGGCCGGCCCCCTGCGGAAACCATCCTGCCCCGCTCCCACGCGGGGCCATACGCAGATATACGTGCCCAGGTACGTGCCCTGCGGAAGCTAAGCGGAACCAGAAATTCCGCCTTTGTCAGATCCGACGGTAACGCGTGAACAGGAACCCGGCCTCTTCCAGTACGCAGGCGGGCGCGAGCCGGTGCGGAACCGTGACGGAAGGCCCTCCGGCGATGCGCTGGGCGTCACCGGCGGTGAGCATCGGGGAGATCGTCAGGCACAGTTCGTCGAGGGCGTCGGCGGCCACGAACTGGCCCAGGAGCCGGGGTCCGCCCTCGGTGAGCTGGCGGCGCAGGCCCCGCGCGGCGAGCTCCCGTACGACGCGGGCCGCGTCCACGCGCGCGCCCTCGCCCGCCACCACGACCTCCGCCCCGGCAGCGGCGGCCTCGGCCACCCGCCCGGCGGGCGCGGCGGCGCCGGTGAGCACCAGGGTGGGCACCAGGGGGGAGGTGAAGAGGGGAAGCGTGAAGTCCAGGTCCATGCTCGCGGTGACCACGGCGATGACCGGGGCGGGGCCCTGTCCGGCGGCCGCGCGGCGGGCCGCGAAGGCCTCCCGGGCCCGGGCCGGGCGGTAGCCCTCCTGGCGAACCGTTTCCGCTCCGACGACCACCACGTCGGCCAGGGCCCGCAGGGTGCCGAAGATCCGCATGTCGGTCTCGCCGGAGATGGGCTGCGAACGACCGTCGTGCTGGCCGGCCCCGTCCAGGGTGGAGACCATGTTCGCCCGCAGCCAGTGGTCTCCCGGGCCGAGCGCGGGATAGGCGTAGGCCTCCGCGAGCTCGTCCAGGGACCATTCCCGGTCGGCCAGGGCCTCCGGGGAGGCGGGTGTCTGATCGGTCACAGGGAACAGGCGTCGCATCGGTGCAGTCTGACACGCCCCGTAGAGTTAAGGGCTGTGCCGACATCACTCTCCGCCCCCGGTTCCGCCTCCCGGCCCCCGATAGCCGACGCGGGCCCGCAGGCACTGTGCGCCCGCGAACCGCACGTACCCGCCGAACGGCTGGTGGCCGAGATGGTCCCGCCGCCGCGCTTCGACTCGGTGCGCTTCGACACGTACAACCCGGATCCGACCCAGCCGAGCCAGGCCGAGGCCGTCACCGTGCTCAGCGGCTTCGCCGCGGGGCTCGGCGGGGCGCACGCGAGCGGCGCCGCCAAGAAGCGCTGGTTCTCCAAGAAGCCGGCGGCCCCCACCGCCCCGCGCGGGGTCTACCTCGACGGCGGTTACGGCGTCGGCAAGACCCACCTGCTGGCCTCCCTGTGGCACGCCACCCCGGCCGAGCCCGCGCTCAAGGCCTTCGGCACCTTCGTGGAGCTGACGAACCTGGTCGGCGCGCTCGGCTTCCAGCAGACCGTGCGGACCCTGGGCGGGCACCGCCTGCTGTGCATCGACGAATTCGAACTGGACGACCCGGGCGACACCGTCCTGGTGTCCTCGCTGCTCAGCCGCCTCGTCGAGCAGGGCGTGGCACTGGCCGCGACCTCCAACACGCTGCCCGGCAAGCTCGGCGAGGGCCGGTTCGCCGCGGTCGACTTCCTGCGGGAGATCCAGGGCCTGTCGGCGCACTTCCGGCCGCTGCGCATCGACGGCCAGGACTACCGCCACCGCGGACTGCCCGAGGCCCCGGCGCCCTTCTCCGACGAGCAGGTCGCCAAGGCCGCGTACGCGACCCCGGGCGCGAGCCTCGACGACTTCCCGCACCTCCTGGACCACCTCGCGAAGGTCCACCCGAGCCGCTACGGCGCGCTGACGGACGGGGTCACGGCGGTCTGCCTGACCGACGTGGGCGCGGTGCCGGACCAGTCGACCGCCCTGCGGCTGGTGGTCCTGGCCGACCGGCTGTACGACCGCGAGATACCCGTGCTCGCCTCGGGAGTCGCCTTCGACCGCCTGTTCAGTGAAGAGATGCTGAACGGCGGCTACCGCAAGAAGTACTTCCGTGCCATCTCGCGGCTCACCGCGCTGGCACGCGACGCAAAGCCCCTGGTGTCCCAGTAGGTTGGGGGACGCCGGGTCCCTTCGGGTCCCCGGCCGTTCCCACTTCTGCGAAGGGATCCACCATGGCCACCACACGCCACGCGCACACCGTTTGGGAAGGGAACCTGCTGGAGGGCAAGGGTCAGGTCACCCTCGACTCCTCCGGACAGGGCTCGTTCGACGTCTCCTGGCCCTCCCGTGCCGAGGCCGCGAACGGCAAGACCAGCCCGGAAGAGCTGATCGCCGCCGCCCACTCCAGCTGCTTCTCGATGGCGCTGTCCCATGGCCTCGCTGGCAAGGGCACCCCGCCCACCAAGCTGGAGACCAAGGCCGACGTCACGTTCCAGCCCGGCGAGGGCATCACGGGCATCCACCTCACGGTGGAGGGCGAGGTCCCGGGCATCGACAACGACGCCTTCGTCGCCGCGGCCGAGGACGCCAAGAAGAACTGCCCGGTCAGCCAGGCCCTGACCGGTACGACGATCACCCTCAGCGCCAAGCTCGCCTGACGCGCTTCCCGGCACCTCGCGGCCGCCACCGGGACACCGGCCCCGGCGGCGGCCGCGACTGCTGCTCCGGCGGTGGCTGGGACTGCTGCTCCGGCGACGAGGACCACGGCGGCTGCGGCTGCGCGACACCCGGCGCCCGGCCCGTCCCCCGCCACCGCCCGGGTGACCCGGGCGGCCGGTGCCTCGCGGCGGCGGCCCGGTCGGCGGGACGCGTGGTAGGACGACCCGGTCACATGTCCTGCGCCACCGCCGGGAGTTGCCGATGTCCGTCACCCGACGCAGTCTGCTCGCCGCCGGCTCGATCGCCTTCAGCGGCGCGCTCGGAGCCCTGTTCACCGGCGACGCCGGAACCGCCCGCGCGCGCGAGCGGGGGTACGGGCCGCTGCTGCCCGACCCGCGCGGGCTCCTCGACCTGCCGGCCGGTTTCTCCTACCGGGTGCTGTCGCGCGCCGGGGATCCGCTGCGCTCCGGCGAGGGCGCCGTCCCCGCCAACTGCGACGGCATGGCCGCCTTCGGCGCCGGGGGCGGGCGCGTGCGGCTGGTGCGCAACCACGAGAACCGGGTCACCGCCGCGCTGCGGGTGCCCGCCGCCCGGGGGATGACGTACGACCCCCACGCGCTCGGCGGCTGCACGGTCCTGGAGCTCGGTGCGGACGGGAGGGTCACGGCCGAGCGGGTCGCCCTGGCCGGCACCGCCGTCAACTGCGCGGGCGGCCGCACCCCCTGGAACACCTGGTTGAGCTGCGAGGAGACCGAGGACCGGGCGGGCACCTCCGGCTACACCCACAACCACGGCCACGTCTTCGAGGTGGACCCCGCCGACCCCCGCCGCTCGGGGGCCGTCCCGCTGACCGCGATGGGGCGGTTCGCGCACGAGGCCGTCGCCGTGGACCCGTACCGGGGGGTGGTCTACCTGACCGAGGACGCCTTCGTGCGGCCGTTCGGCCTGTTCTACCGCTTCCTCCCGGAGCGGCCGCTCGGCGGACTCGGCTCGCTGCGGGCCGGGGGCCGGCTGGAGGCCATGCGGGTGCCCGGTCTCCCGGACCTGTCGGTGGTGGAGGAGCCCGGAGCGGAGTTCCCGGTGGAGTGGGCGGCGGTACCGGACCCCTCGGCGGCCGGGACCCCGATCCGGCACCAGGACTTCGGACCGGGCGGGATCACGCACGCGCAGAAGCTGGAGGGCTGCTACTGGGGCGGCGGACCCCTCGGCGGGGTCCACTTCGTCTCCAGCTTCGCCCGCAGCGGCGAGGGGGCGGCCGCCGACCACCACGGCCAGGTGTGGTTCCACGACCCGGTGCGCGGCACGATCCGGCTGGAGGTGCGCTTCGGGCCGGCCGCGGACGTGGCGCTGCCCGGGGACTCCCCGGACAACATCTGCCTGGCTCCGGACGGCGGCCTGATGGTGTGCGAGGACGGCGGCGGGGAGCAGTACGTCTTCGGGGTGACGGCGGGCGGCGGGGTCTACCCGGTGGCCCGCAACGCGGAGGACATCGGACGGCCGGGAGGCGCGGCGGAGTACGGGGAGTTCGCCGGGGTCACCTTCTCCCCCGACCTGCGGACGATGTACGTCAACCAGTACACCCCCGGGACGACGTTCGCCGTGACGGGGCCCTGGAGGCACTGACCTCGCGCTTGGGGTCGTTCGGCGGCGGAGCCCGTGTGCCGGAAGGGTGACTTCGGCGTGCACGAGTGCCGCAGACAAGCACTCACCACATAGTCATATATTTTGCCTGCGTGACCATTTCTGTGCGCAAAGCGGCGGTCGCGGCCGCCCTCGGTGCCGCCCTCGGTGTCTGCCTCTCGGGTTGCGGGGGCTCCACCGGTACGGCCGGCGCCGGCCCCCAGGCCCGTATGGGCACTCCCGCGGCGTCCGCGCCGCCCGCGAGCCCCTCGGGTGCGGCCTCCCCGGCCGCCTCCTCCTCCGCCTCCCCTCAGCCCGGCGCCCCCGCCAAGGCCCCGATGCTGGCGCCCGGCCCGAACGGCCTGACCCCGGTGTTCGAGCGCGCCAAGCAGCACACCGAGAAGACCGTCGCGCTGACCTTCGACGCGGACATGACCTCCGATCAGGGGCCGCGCGCCGACGCCGGTGAGCACTTCGACAACCCCCAGCTGATCTCGACGCTGCGCGCCCTCAAGGTGCCCTCGACGATCTTCATGACGGGCCGCTGGGCGGAGGAGTACCCGGACCAGGCGAAGTCCATCGGCACCGACCCGAACTTCGAGATCGCGAACCACTCCTACAGCCACCACGCCTTCAAGTCCCCCTGCTACGGGCTTCCGGCGCTCGACGGCGCCGCCGCCCGGGCCGACGTGGACCGGGCCTTCGAGGCCTTCCGCAAGGCGGGCGCGGTCAACACCGTCCCCTACTTCCGCTTCCCCGGCGGCTGTTACGACGACGAGGCGCTGCGGGCCCTGTCCACGGCCAAGGTCACGGCGGTCCAGTGGGACGTGGTGAGCGGGGACGCCTTCGCGAAGGACCCCGGCGCGGTGGCCGAGCAGGTGCTCGCCGGGGTGAAGCCCGGCTCGGTGGTGGTCATGCACTGCACGCGCAGCGCGGCACCCGTCACCGAGGAGGCCATCCAGAAGATCGTCCCGGAGCTGCGCAAGCGGGGCTACCGCTTCGTGAAGGTCTCCGAGCTGATCGGGAAGTAGACCCGCACCGGGGACCCTCGCCCGGGGCGGTACGGCCCGCTTTCGTCCGACTGGTCCGCACGGGCCGTCGCACCGGACCACCCGACCACTGGTAGGAAACTTTCCTTCCTGTTAGTGTCCCCGGCGGCGGCTTGGCGCGGTGCCGGTTCCTCCCTCGGCATGACGCGCTCAGTGAGAGCTCTGACCCGGCCGCCAGGCGCCGCCTCCTGCCCGCCCGCGGGCGGGGCGCGGCGTCCCGCACCGGTGTCCAGCTCTCGCCGCCCCCAAGGCCAGGGAGTTCAGGTATGCGCCTGAAGACCTTCCGCACCAAAGTCCGCACCCTCCTGCTCGTCGGCGCCACCGTCCTCGCGCTCACCGGCGGCCTCCTCGTCTCCTGGCCCGAACGGGCCGGGGCGGCCGGAGCCTCCGGGACCGCCGCCGACCCCCTCATATCGCGCGGGAAGCCCGCGACCGCCTCCTCCACCGAGAGTTCGTCGCTGGGCGCCAAGAACGCCTTCGACGGCAACGCCGCCACCCGCTGGGCCAGCGCCGAGGGCAAGGACCCGCAGTGGATCCGGGTCGACCTCGGCGCCTCCGCCACCGTCTCCCGGGTGCGGCTGACCTGGGAGGCCGCCTACGCCAAGGCCTACCGCGTGGAGATCTCCGCCGACGGCACCGCCTGGACCACCCTCGCCACCGAGTCCACGGGCAACGGCGGCACCGACGACTGGACCGGCCTCTCCGGCAAGGGCCGCTACCTGCGCGTGTACGGGACCGCGCGCGGCACCTCGTACGGCTACTCGCTCTTCGAGGCCGAGGTGTACGGGACCGCCGGCGGCGGGCCGCAGCCCGGCGGCGCCTTCACGGTGGTCGCGGCCGGCGACATCGCCGCGCAGTGCACGGCCTCCGACAGCGGCTGCGCGCACCCCAGGACCGCCACGCTCGCCCAGCAGCTGAACCCGAAGTTCTACCTGACGATGGGCGACAACCAGTACGACGACGCCCGGCTCTCCGACTACCGCGCCTACTACGACAAGAGCTGGGGCGCGTTCAAGGACAGGACCCGACCGGTCCCGGGCAACCACGAGACGTACGACCCGGCCGGCTCCCTCGCCGGGTACAAGGCGTACTTCGGGAGCATCGCCTTCCCGCAGGGCAAGAGCTGGTACAGCTACGACGAGGGCAACTGGCACTTCATCGCCCTCGACTCCAACTCCTTCGACCAGGCCGCCCAGATCGACTGGCTCAAGGCCGACCTCGCCGCCAACGGCAAGAAGTGCGTGGCCGCCTACTGGCACCACCCGCTGTTCTCCTCCGGCGGGCACGGCAACGACCCGGTCTCCAAGCCGGTGTGGAAGATCCTTTACGGCGCGAAGGCCGACCTCGTCCTGAACGGGCACGACCACCACTACGAGCGGTTCGCCCCGCAGGACCCGGAGGGCCGGGCGACCGCCGACGGGATCGTGGAGATCGTCGGCGGGATGGGAGGCGCCGAGCCCTACCCGATCGAACAGGTCCAGCCCAACAGCCAGAAGCGGATCAGCGGACCGTACGGCGTCCTGAAGCTGGACTTCACCGACACCGGCTACGGATGGAGCTACGTCGGGACCGACGGGCAGGTCAAGGACACCGGCCCCACGTACAGCTGCCACTGATGTACCTGGCCGCCGACGGCCGCCCGGACGCGCCGCCCCGCACCCCAGGGGCCCGGCGGCGCGTCCCCGCCGCCGTCCTCGCGCTCGGCACGGTCAGCCTCGTCACCGACGTCTCCTCGGAGATGGTCACGGCGGTCCTGCCGCTCTACCTCGTCCTCGGACTCGGCCTTTCCCCGCTCCAGTTCGGCTTCCTGGACGGCATGTTCAACGGCGCGACCGCCCTCGTACGGCTGCTCGGCGGACGGCTCGCCGACCGCGGCGGCCGCCACAAGCGGGTCGCCGGGGCCGGCTACCTGCTGTCCGCGCTGTCCCGGCTCGGCCTGCTCCTCGCGGGCGGCGCCACCGCGGGCATCGCCGCCGCGCTCGCCGCCGACCGGCTGGGCAAGGGCATCCGCACCGCGCCGCGGGACGCCATGATCTCGCTCAGCGGCCCCCCGGAGTCGCTGGGCCGTTCCTTCGGTGTGCACCGCGCCATGGACACCACCGGAGCCCTGCTCGGCCCGCTCGCCGCGTTCGCCGTGCTGTGGGCCACCGCCGACGCCTACGACGCGGTGTTCGCGGTCAGCTTCTGCACGGGCCTGCTCGGGGTGCTGCTGCTCGCCGTGTACGTCCCGGCCGTGCCTCCGGCCGCCGCCGCCCGCAGGCCCGCCCCGGCCCGCACCGCGCTGCGCGACCCCGCCTTCCGCCGCGTCCTGTACGCCGCGGTCCTGCTGGGCGCCACCACCATCGGCGACGCCTTCCTCTACCTGCTCCTCCTGCGCGGACTCGACCTGTCGCCCGTCCTGTTCACGCTGCTGCCGCTCGGCGCCGCCGCCGTCTACCTGCTGCTCGCCGTCCCGGCGGGCCGGATCGCCGACCGGACGGGGCGGCCGGCGGCCTTCCTGCTCGGGCACCTCGCGCTGCTCGGCGTGTACGGCCTGCTGCTCGCCCCCGTCAGCGGGCCGACCGTGGTGGGCGTACTGGCCCTGCTGGGCGTCTTCTACGCCGCCACGGACGGCGTCCTGATGGCGCTCGCCGCGCCCGTGCTGCCCCCGCACGGGCGCGCGGGCGGGCTCGCCGTGCTGCAGACCGGCCAGGCGCTGGCCCGGCTCCTCGGCGCCGCCGGATTCGGGGCGGCGTGGACCTTCTGGGGGCAGCGGCCGGCGCTCTGGGCCGCCGCCCTCGCGCTGGCCGGGGCCCTCGTGGCCGCCCGGCGCGTCCTGCCCTCCCGTACCGCAGCCCCTGCCCCCGTCCCTCCCGTGGAGCCGTCATGAACCTGCGCCCGCGGCGGCTTCGCCTCGCCCTCGTCATCACCGCCGTGGTCCTCCTCGCGGGCGGCTCGCTCGGCTACGTACTGCACGCACGACACCGCGCGGGGCCGCTCCGGCAGGCCGGTGCCGAGGCCTCGTTCGGCGTCGCGGCGCCCGGCCTGTACTTTCGGGACGCGGCCACCGGGCGGGTCGCGCGGCAGACCGGCGACGGACCGGGGCGCACGGCCGGCGGGCCCTCCTGCGACCGCTTCCACGCCGCCGGGGACCACGCCCTGTGCCTGCGCGCACTGCCCGGCGCCCCCGCCCGGACGGAGGCCCTCGTACTCGACCGGCGCCTGCGGGAGGTCCGCCGGGTGACCGTTCCCGGCATCCCCAACCGGGCCCGCGTCTCCGCCTCGGGGCAGCTCCTCTCCTGGACGACCTTCGCGGCCGGCGACTCGTACGCCGCCTCCGGCTTCTCCACCCGGACCTCGATCCTGGACCTGCGCACCGGCTACCTCGTCAAGTCCATGGAACAGATCCCGCTCACCCTCGGCGGGGCCCGCCACCACAGCCCCGACGTCAACTACTGGGGCGTGAGCTTCGCCGGCGACGACAACCGCTTCTACGCCACCGTCTCCACGGGTGGCCGCACCCACCTCGTCGAGGGCGACCTGCGGAACTGGTCGGCGAAGACGCTGCGCGAGAACGTCGAATGCCCCTCCCTGTCACCGGACGGCACCCGCGTCGCCTTCAAGAAGAAGGTCTCCGACGATTCCCGGGACCCCTGGCGGCTGTACGTCCTCGACCTGGCGGCCATGACGGAGCGTCCGCTGGCCGAGCCGCACGGCGTCGACGACCAGGTGGCCTGGCTGGACGACTCGACCGTCGCCTACGCGCGGCCGGGGGCCGACGGCCGCGCGAGCGACGTCTGGTCGGTCCCGGCGGACGGCACCGGTGCACCCCGACTCCTCGTACCGAACGGCTCGTCACCGGTCGCCGTGCACTGATCACCCCCGCCGGGCGGCGAGGAGGCAGGCCCCGGCGCCCGCGGCGCCCGCCAGCAGCAGCGCTCCCGCCAGGGCGCCGACGGGAGGCCGCGCCGAGCCCGTGACCAGCGCGGACACCGCCACCCGGGCCGGGGAGCCGGCGAGCACCCAGGCCAGCAGCGAGCCGAGGGCCCCGGCCAACACGGCGTAGCCGCGCCGCCGGATCAGCGGCCGGCTGCACAGGGCCCCGACGGCCGCGCCGGTCAGCGCGCAGGCCGCCACCGCCGAGGCCCCGGCGAGGGCCGCGCGCACGGGGCCGGCTCCCGCGGGGGCGCAGAGCAGAAGCGCCGCGGTGCCTCCCGCGGCCCCGGCGAGCAGGGCCCCGCCGAGGGCGACGGCCAGGGCCGCGGCATGGACCCGTACGGGGCCGACCGCGGCGGCCGCGCAGTCACGGGCCGCGTCGGGCTCGTTGGTGACGCAGATCCGCACCAGCCAGGCGGTCTGCGGGACCAGACCGGCGGCGGCGAAGCCGAGGGAGTCCAACACCGGATCGCCCGGCCGGATCCCCGCGGCCACGAAGGCGGCGTACACGACGAGCGGGGCGATCCACCGCTGGGAGCGCAGCAGCAGCGCGCCCTGGTAGCGGAGCAGAGCGGTCACTCGGGTTCCTCCACGGCGCGGATGTGCCAGGGCGACCGGGCGGTGAGCAGGGTGCGCAGCACCTCGTCGGAGCGAGCGGCCTCCACCGTGAGCAGGACCCCGCCGTCGGGAGCCGGCGCCCCGGCCAGGCCGGGGGGCAACTCCTGGCCGGGCGCCGCGACGGCGTGGATCCGTACGAGGGGGCCGGCCGCCGCGGACACCGGGGCCAGGGCGCCGCCCCGGATCCGGTGGTGCGCGTCGGCGGCGCCCGCGAGCCGCCGGGGGTCGTGGTCGACGAAGACCACGGTGGCTCCGGCGGCGGTGCGCTCGGCGACGGCCCGGTCCAGTTCGGCCCGGGCCGGGGCGTCGAGCCCGGTCCAGGCCTCGTCGAGCACGAGCAGCCCCGGCTCGGCGAGCAGCGCCTGGGCGACGGCCACCTTCTGGCTGGTGCCCTTGGAGAGTTCGGCCATCGGGGTGCGGGCGTGCCCGGAGGCCCCGAACCGCTCCAGCCACTCCCCCGCCCGCCGGGCCGCCCCGGCCCGCGACAGCCCGTGCACCCGGCCCAGGTGGGTCAGATAGGCCTCGGCGGTCAGCGGCAGGGCCGCCGGGAAGCGTTCGGGAACGTAGGCGGTGCGGCGGGGGCGCCCGCTGACGCGTCCCTCGCTCGGGGTGTCGATCCCCGCGACGAGGCGCAACAGGGTGGACTTGCCGCCCCCGTTGCCCCCTTCGATCCGGACGAGGGCGCCGGGCGGCAGCTCCAGCGAGACCCCGCGCAGCACCCAGGGTCGTCGGGGTCCGTAGCGGCGGCCGACGGCGGTGAGGTTCAGTTCCGGTCCCCTTGGTGCGGGCAGGGCCGGTGAGGGGCGGTCCGGTGAGGGGCCGCCGGGCCGGTGGCGGAAGGATCACTCTGCATGGCGTCGATCCTCGCCCGGCCCGGGCACCCTCGGCATCATCCTGAAGGGGGAGCCTGGCATGCTTGGCCGGATGAGCAGCCAGCACGCGCACGACGCTTCACAGGTACCCGCGGTCGGGGCGGACAGCCCGTTCCGGCAGGAGCACGTCCTGCGCGACGAGGCCCCGCAGTTCGTCCTCCCGCTGGTGGTCCGCATCGAGAAGACCGCGCCGCCGGCCCGGACGGACGCCCTGGAGACGGCGGCCCGCGCGGTACTGGTGCTGCTCTCCGACGAGCGTGCGCACGGCGAGGGCGAGTGGGCCGAGGCGGTGCGGGACTGGCAGGACGCGCGGATCCGCAAGGTGGTCCGGCGGGCGCGCGGGGCGGAGTGGCGCAAGGCCGAGACCCTGCCGGGTGTCACCGTGCACGGTGACGCGTCCGAGGTGCGGGTCTTCCCTCCGGTGCCGCTCGACGGCTGGCCCAAGGAACTGGCGAAGCTCCAGGTGTCGGGCACCGACCTGGACGACCCCGAACCGGTCGGCCCCGAGAGCGAGCCGGGGCTGCCCGTGCTGTGGCTCAATCCCGACCTGGACATGTCGGCCGGCAAGGCGATGGCCCAGGCCGGGCACGGGGCCCAGCTGGCGTGGTGGGAGCTGACCGGCGCGGAGCGGGGGCTGTGGCAGGCGGGCGGCTTCCGTCTGGCGGTACGCACGGCGCCGCGCGAGCGGTGGGCGGAGCTGAGCGGGAGCGGGCTGCCGGTGGTCCGGGACGCCGGTTTCACGGAGATCGCGCCCGGGTCCTGCACGGTGGTCGCGGACCATCCCGCGCTGCGGGCGCGGCTGTAGTTCGTACGCCGCCCCGGCCACACGGCCGGGGCGCGCCCGGCTGCGGCGCGCCGGCCGCGGGCCGTTCCCCGGCCGCGGGCCTGGTGGCACCCCGGCTGCGGGCCCGGCCGTGTGGCCGAGGAACCGCGGCGTATATCGCTTCGGCCGGGGAACCTCAAATGTTGCTCTGAACGTCCCCTCCGGCGGATTGGCCCGGCTTCGGCGGGGCCATCACACGGATGACCGGTGACATCGGATCACGGCCGGACGAAGGGGGCGGGGGACATGAAGCCCATGGAACGACTGGGAGTGGGGATCGGCTGGCGGCCGGAGATCGCGGACGCCGTCGAGCGGCTGCCCGGCCTCGACTGGGTCGAGGTCGTGGCCGAGAACGTCTGCCCGGGCCACCTGCCCGAATCCCTGGTGCGGCTGCGCGAGCGCGGGGTCCGCGTCGTGCCGCACGGGGTCTCGCTCGGGATCGGCGGCGCCGACCGCCCCGACCCTGCGAAGCTCGCGGCCCTCGGAGAGCGGGCGGTGGCGCTGGGGGCGCCGCTCGTCACCGAGCACATCGCCTTCGTACGGACCTCCTCGCCCGCGCTGGAGGCCGGCCACCTGCTGCCGGTGCCGCGCACGCGGGACGCGCTGGACGTGCTGTGCGAGAACGTACGGATCGCGCAGGACGCCCTGCCGGTGCCGCTCGCGCTGGAGAACATCGCCGCGCTCATCTCCTGGCCGGACGAGGAGATGACGGAGGGGCAGTTCCTGACGGAACTGGTCGAGCGGACCGGCGTCCGGCTGCTCATCGACGTGGCCAACCTGCACACCAACCGGGTCAACCGGGGCGAGGACCCGGCCGCCGTGCTCGACGCGATCCCGCTGGAGGCGCTGGCGTACGTGCACGTGGCGGGCGGCGTGGAGAAGGGCGGCGTATGGCACGACACGCACGCGCACCCGGTGCCGCCGGTGGTGCTCGACCTGCTGGCCGGGCTGCGCTCGCGCGTGGACCCGCCGGGGGTGCTGCTGGAACGGGACGACGACTTCCCGCCGGAGGCGGAGCTCGCGGCCGAACTGACGGCGATCCGCGCCGCGCCGGCGGCTCCGCCGGTTCCGGCGACCGTGGCGATCGCGCCGGCTCCGGCGACCGTGGCCGAGCCTGCGGCAGAGGCGGAGACAGAGGCAGCGGCGGAGACAGCGGCAGCGCCGGAACCGGGCGTCGCCGAGGCCGCCCGGACCCGGGTGGGGCTCGCGCAGGCCGCGCTGCTGTCGGCGCTGGTGGCCGGGACGCCCGTGCCCGAGGGGTTCGACCGGCCGCGGATCCGGGTGCAGGCCCGGGCCCTGGCGGCCAAGCGGGCCGACGTGGTGGCCAAGGTGGCGCCCGAGCTGCCCGGGATCCTCGGCGGCGCCGAGCCGTACCGCGAGGCCTTCCTCGCGTACGCCAAGGGCCGGCCGATGACCGGTGGCTACCGCCGCGACGCGCTCGACTTCGCCGAGCACCTGCTGATCCGGGACCTGCCGGCCGACGTCGCGGCGCGGCGGCGGCTCACCGCCTGGTGGCGGGAACGGGCCGGGGTACGGCCGCCCGGCCGTGTCGTGCGCTGGGCCCGGACGCTCGTGGGGAGGGCGGCATGAGCTTCACCAATGTGCTGGCTGTCGTGGTCTGGGTGGGGGTCCTCGCCTCCTCCCTCGTTCTGGTGCGGGGGCTGCGCGGCCCCCGGCCCCGGTCCGGCGGCTCCCCGGCCGTACCGCTCGACCTGTCCGAGGCCGCGTTCCTGGTGGGCGGGCCGGGGGGCGTCGTGGACGCCGCGCTCGCCGCCATGCTCACGGACGGGCGGCTGGTGGCCGGCGGTCCCGGGCTCGTCCAGGTACGGCCCGGGGCGCGGGCCGGCGATCCCGCCGAGCGCGCCGTCCTCCAGGCCCACCAGGCGGCGCCCTCGGGGTGGCTGTACCAAGTGCGGTACCAGGCCATGCTCAACCCGGCCGTGCAGGAGATCGGGGACGCCCTCGCGGCCCGCGGGCTGCTCTCCCCGCCCGAATCCGGCCCGTCCCGGCGGCGCTGGGGCGTGGTCCAGGCCGTCGTGTGCGCGGTTCTCATCCCGGTGTCCATCCCGCTGACCATCGTGGGGATGGTCGTGCTGTCCGACTCAGTGCCGTTCATCCTGGTGGTGCTGCCCGCGCTGCTGGGCGGGATCGTCATGGGCGTGGTCGGCGCACGCCGGGCCCGGAGCCGGCTCACCCCGGCGGGGGCGCGGGCGCTCACCGCGGTGCGCCGCGCGTATCAGAACGACCAGAGCCCGCACGTGCGGATCTCGCTGTCCGGGCTGCGCGGTCTGCGGGACCCGCATCTGCGGCAGCAGCTCGTACCGGCCGCCCGGGGCACCCGGCTGGCCGCGGCCCAGTCCGGGAGCCGTACCCACGACTCGCACGGCTCGCACGGCTCCGACTCGTCCTCCGATGTCCTCGTCCCCGTCGTCTGGTGCGCGGGCAGCGACGGCGGCGGGAGCGGATCGAGCTGCGGGTCGGGGTCGAACTGCGGTTCCTCGGGCAGCAGTTGTGGTGGCAGCGGCACCGGCTGTTCAAGCAGTGGTTCGAGTTGCGGCAGTTCGAGTTCGAGCTGCAGCAGCTCCAGTTGCAGCAGCTCGTCCGGATCCAGCTGCTCCAGTAGCTCCTGACGGCCCATCACGGTCCCATTACAAGCTGCCCGTACCCCCTGACCAGGCATATCATCAGCTTGTAGAAAGCTGGACATGTTCTGGGTCCTGTTCCTGCTGGCGGCTTGGGCCGGGGTGCTGGTGTCGTGCGCCCGTCTCCTGAGGGCCGCCACCCGAGCGGCGGAGCCCGCGCCGGGCTCCGCCTCCTCGCACCACCACGCCGAGTTGAGCCTGTACGAGGCCGCCTACCTCGCGGGCGGCCCCATGCGGGTCGCCGACCTGACGCTGCTCTCGATGCAGCGCGAGCGGCGGCTGCTGCTCGCTCACACGGGGTGGGCCACCATCGTCGACCCCATCGGGCGAGATCCGCACGAGCGGTCGGTCCTGGGGGCGTTCGGCCCTGACGGACAGTCGCCCGTGCCGGCGCTGCGGTACACGGTGGCGGAGGACGATGCCGTACGGGACCTCGCGGACCGGCTGGGCGAGGCGGGACTCGCGCTGAGCGAGGGCGTACGGGACGGGATCGACGAGGGGATCCGGGCCGTCCAGGGGGCCACCCTGCTGGTACTCGCGATGGCGGCGGCCTCGCTGGCCGTGCCGCCCGAGGAGACCTCGGCCACGATCGTCCTGGTGTGGTTCCTGCTGCCGCTGATCCTCTCCCTGAGCTGCCTCGGGATAGCCCGCTTCGACGGGCACCTGCACTCGTCCTGGGCCTCCCCGGCCGGGCAGCGGCTGCTCATCGCCCTGGACGAGGAGGGGGGCGAGGAGGAGTCCCTGACCGCGGTGGCCGTACGAGGCGTACGCGCGGTCGGCGACCCGGGGCTCCGGGCGGCCCTCGGGTACGGCAACCGGGGGCGGATCCCGGGGCAACGGGACCAATGAGGCCGACACCGCCCGCCGATCCTTTACACGGCACGCGCTCGGCTCTTTAGTCGGCTCATCGCACGACCCGAAGGGCCGACCCCCGCCATGCGCACACCCCCACCCCTCTTCCACAGCACCGCCGCGGCCGCCCTGTCCCTGGCCCTTCTCACCCCCGCGACCGCCACCGCCGGGCCGCCGCCCGCCCCCCGGCCGGCACCCGGAGCCGCCGGAGCCGCCGGAGCCGAACGTGCCGCCCGCAGCGCGGCCGGCCGGCCCGGAGCCGGGTCGGCGGTCCTCGGCGAAACGCCCTTGCCCGGCCGCCCCGCCCGAGGGGAGGGGACCGGCCCACCCGGCCCCCACCCCGCCGGCGGCGACCGGCTCGCTGCCGAGGCCGCCGGAGCCGAACTCGTGGCCCGGCGCGCCGCCGCCGCGGCCGGCCGGGCCGGAGCCGCGGTGCCCGGCCACCCCGCCGGAGGCGAGCGGCTGGAGTTCGGGGTGTGCCCCGCGGTCGAGGAGTTGCCCCGCAGCGTGCGGTGCGCCGTGCTCCGCGTGCCGCTCGACTACGCGCGCCCCGACGGGCCCCAGATCCTCCTCACCGTCAGCCGGGTCCCGGCGACCGGGGAGGGCGGGGCGCGCCGGCAGGGTGCGCTCGTGAACAATCCCGGCGGGCCGGGGGCCTCCGGGATGGCCTTTCCGCTCGCCGCCGGGCTCCCCGAGTGGCGACGGGTCGCCGCCGCCTACGACTTCGTCGGCTACGCCCCGCGCGGCGTCGGCCGCTCCGCCCCGCTGTCCTGCCGGGACCCCGCCGCCCGCACGGGCCCGACCCAGGTCCCGGCCGTCCCCTCGCCCGCGTACAAGCGGCAGCGCGTCGCCGCCGCCCGGGCCTACGCCCAGGGCTGCGCACGGCGTGCGGGCACCCGGCTGCCGTACTACACGACGCTGAACAACGCCCGCGATCTGGACGTGCTGCGCGCCGCCCTCGGCGAGCGCCGGCTGACCTTCATGGGCGGCTCCTACGGCACCTACCTCGGCGCCGTCTACGCCACCCTCCACCCGGGCCGCGTACGCCGCATGGTGCTCGACTCGGCGGTCGATCCCGATCCGGCCGGCATCTGGTACCGCTCCCAGCTCGGCCAGGCCGCCGCGTTCGAGCGCCGCTGGTACGACTTCCGTTCCTGGGTCGCCCGCCACCACGCCGCGTACGGCCTCGGCACCACCCCGGCGGCCGTGCAGGCCTCCTACGAGCGCGTCCGGGAGGCGTTGGCCCGTGACCCCGCCGCCGGCAGCGTCGGCACCGGCGAACTCCAGGCCGCCTACCTCCGGGCCGCGTACTACGACGACGTGTGGCCGGACCGGGCGGCGGCGCTCGCCGCGTTCCTGCGCGGCGATCCGGCGGAACTGGTACGGCAGGCCGCCCCGGACCCGGCGCGGGCCGCCGAGGCGGAGAACGCGACGGCCGTCTACACGGCGGTGCTGTGCAACGACGCCCCCTGGCCCGGGGAATGGGCCGTCTGGGACCGGGACGGCACCGCGCTGGCCCGTACGGCCCCGTTCGAGGCCTGGGCCAACACCTTCCTGAACCTCCCCTGCGCCTACTGGCCGGTGCGCGAGCGGCAGCGGCCGGTGCCGGTCGGCCACGGGCGGGCGGCGGCGCTCCCCCGCACCCTGATCGTGGCGGCGGAACGCGACGGGGCGACCCCGTACCGGGGCGCGCTGGAGCTCCAGCGGCGACTCGGCGGCGAGGCCGCGCTGGTCACGGAGAAGGGGGCCGGCTCGCACGGAGTGGTCGGCGGACGCAACGACTGCGTGGACCGGCACGTGGAGCGGTATCTGCTGACGGGTGACACCTCGCCGGCCGGAAACGGCGGCGCGCGTGTCACGTGTGCGCCGCATCCGGAGCCCGCACCGGTGTCGCTGGACGACCGGACGGCGAGCACCCGCGGGGCAACCCCCGGGGCACTGCTGTCGCCAGTCGTCTGAACTTCCGGGCGGGATCTCCGGCTGCGTCGTTTCGGGGGCAGGGCCTCCCGATCCACCGGAGGAACTCACCGAACGGTGTGGTCGTCCTCCGGTCCTTCCCCCCAGGGGAGGTATCAGGCGAGCCCGGCCACCAGGTCGGCGACGGACTTGCGGCGCCCGGTGTAGAAGGGCACCTCTTCACGGACGTGCATACGGGCCTCGGAGGCGCGCAGGTGACGCATCAGGTCGACGATGCGGTACAGCTCGTCGGCCTCGAAGGCCAGCAGCCACTCGTAGTCGCCGAGCGAGAAGGAGGCGACGGTGTTGGCGCGCACGTCCGGGAAGCCGCGGGCCATCTTGCCGTGGTCGGCGAGCATGCGGCGGCGGTCCTCGTCGGGCAGCAGGTACCAGTCGTAGCTGCGCACGAAGGGGTACACGCTGACGTACTCGCGCGCGACCTCGTCGGCCAGGAAGGCCGGGATGTGGGACTTGTTGAACTCGGCCGGGCGGTGCAGGGCCATGTTCGACCACACCGGCTCCAGGGCGCGGCCCAGCTTGGTGCGGCGGAACAGGTTGTAGGCGGTCTGCAGCTCGTCCGCCGTCTCGGCGTGCCACCAGATCATGACGTCCGCGTCGGCGCGCAGGCCGGAGACGTCGTAGGCGCCGCGGACGGTGATGTCCTTGGCGGCCAGCTGGTCGAAGAGATCCTGGACCTCGTCGGCGTAGCCGCTGCGGTCCTCGGGCAGTACGTCCTTCAGCTTGAAGACGGACCACAGGGTGTAGCGGATGACCTCGTTGAGGTCCTTCGCCTTCTTCCCCGCGTTGGGGATCTTCTCTGGTGCAGTCATGTGCCTATTGTCCCGTGTGCTGATCAGTGGTCTGTCCCAGGGGGTACCGAACGCGCTCCGAACGAGCCGATCACCGCGTCCGCGGCCTTGGCGGCACTGGCGATACAGGCCGGAACGCCCACTCCGTCGTACACCGCTCCGCACACCGCGAGGCCGGGCAGGGCCGCGACCGCGCCGCGGATCCGCTCGACGCGGGACAGGTGGCCGACCGGGTACTGGGGCAGACCGCCGTCCCAGCGGGTGACGGTGGAGGCCACCGGCCGGGCGGCGAGGCCCACGGCCTCGCCCAGGTCGGCGAGGGAGACCTCGACGAGCTCCCCGTCCTCCCGTTTCAGATCGGCTTCGTCGGCGTACCGGCCGACCGAGGTGCGCAGCAGGAAGAGCTCCGGATCGGCCCCGGCCCAGGCCCACTTGTTGCTGGAGAAGGTGGAGGCCTTGATGGTCCGGCCGTCGACGGGCGGTACGAGGAACCCGCTGGCGCCGCCCCCGGTCACGGAGGCCGGCAGGTCGGAGCGGCGGAAGGCCATCGTGACCAGTGCCATGGAGGCGTACTCGACCCCGCGCAGCTCGGCCGCGGCGGCCGGGGCGAGGTCGTCGAGCAGTCCGGCGGCGGGCCCCGCGGGGGTGGCCAGGACCACGCCGTCCGCGTCGATGACCTCGATGGCCTCGCCGCCGGCGACGACCCGCCAGCCCTCGGCGCTGCGAACGACCTCGCGCACGGGGGTGCCGGTGACCAGGCGGGCTCCGGCGGCCCGGCAGGCCTCGGCCACGGCGAGCGGGAGCCGTCCGACGCCTCCCTCGATGCCGGCGAAGAAGGCACCGGTGGCGGCCGCGCCGGTGACCGTGGTCCGCTCCGCGGCCGCGCGGCTCGCGGCCCCGGCCTGCAGGGCGCGGACGCTCTCGGCCAGCGTGGGGTGGGTGCGGACGGCCTCGTAGAGGGCGGGGACGGCGGCGCGCATCGAGATGCGGTAGGCGTCGCCGGCGTAGACCCCGCCGAGCAGTGGCTCCACGAGCCGGTCGACGACCTCGCGGCCCATGCGGGCGGCGACGTACTCGCCGACGGCGACGTCCTCGCCGACCTCGGTGGGCGGCAGCTCCCGGTCGGCCTCGATCCGGGCCAGTCCTTCCGGGGAGAGCACTCCGGAGGCGGCGAGCGGTGCCAGGTCGCCGGGAACGCCCATGACGTGCCCGCGCGGCATCGGCCGCAGTTCGCCCCGGGTCCACAGGTGGGCGGTGGCGGTGGCGGGCGGCTGGAGGGCTTCGCCGAGGCCGACGGCGCGGGCGAGTTCCAGGGCTTCGGGGCGGCGGGCGAGCAGGGACTCGGCGCCGAGGTCGACGGGGGCCCCGGCGAGCTCACCGGCGTACAGCTTGCCGCCGAGCCGGTCTCCGGCCTCCAGGAGCGTGACGCGGACGCCTCCGGCGAGCAGCCGGTGGGCCGCCGCGAGGCCCGCGATGCCGCCGCCGATGACGACGACGTGCCGGCTGGGGCCGGGGCGATCCGTACGCATGTCCGCTTCGTGCATGGACACATCGTCTCAGACCGACGTCCGAGGCCGGAACGTGACCGCATCGGGACCGGCCCGGGACCGGGGAGGCGAAACCCGCTGCGGGGCGGGCACGTCGAAACGGCAACACCAGCCGATCCTCGGGAGTTTCAACGATGCGCGCACCACTCGGACACCGCTGCGCGGCCACCCTGGCCGCCCTCTCGCTCGCCGGGGCACTGGCCCTCACCGGCTGCTCCGCCGGCTCGGGCGGCGCCTCCGCCGACAAGGCGGCGGTGGCTCCCCAGGAGGGCGCGGCCCAGGCCCCGGCGGCCGCCCAGGGCAAGGGAGGAGCGGCCGCTGCGGCGCCCCGGCCGGCGGACAAGAACGGACAGCAGCCGCCGGCGGTGGTCCGCCCGAACGTCATCCGCACGGCGAGCCTCGGCATCGAGACGGCGGACGCGCAGAAGACCCTGGCGGCGGCCCGCACGGCGGCCGACGGCGCCGGCGGGTACGTGGGGAGCGAGTCCACCAGGCGCGGCGAGGACGGCCGGATGACCTCCACGCTGACCCTGCGGGTGCCCGGCGAGCACTACGACGCGGTGCTCGGCGCCATGGAGGGCAGCGGGAAGCTCCTGCACCGCAAGGTCGACGCGCAGGACGTGACCGAGAAGGTGGCCGACATCGGCAGCCGGGTCGCCTCGCAGCAGGCCAGTGTGGCGCGGGTGCGGGAGATGATGGGCAAGGCCTCGGCGCTCAGCGACGTGGTGATGCTGGAGGGCGAGCTGAGCCGGCGCCAGTCCGACCTGGAGTCGCTGCTGGCGCAGCAGACGGCGCTGAAGGACCAGACCTCGATGGGCACCATCACCCTGGAGGTCTCGGAACCGGCCGCGAAGCCGGCGGCGGAGAAGAAGGAGAAGGAGCCCACCTTCCTGGGAGCCCTGCACGGCGGCTGGGACGTCTTCACGAAGCTCCTGCGCTACCTGCTGGTGGCGGTCGGCGCGCTGCTGCCGTTCGCCGCGTTGGCCGCGGTGGCAGGGGTCGGGTACCGGCTGTACCGGCGGCTGCGCCCGGCGGCCCCGAAGTCGGGCGGGACCCCGGCCGTGGTCCCGGTGCCGGCGGCCCGCCCGGCGGAGACTTCCGAAACCGGAGCCGGCGTCCGGGACTGAACGCACGTTCGCCCGTAGCGTGTTCACCATCTGGCGGGCGGCTGCGAAGGAGCGGTGGGGACCATGGCGAGGGAACGACTGGTGGTGGTCGGCGGGGACGCGGCGGGGATGTCCGCCGCGTCACAGGCCCGCCGGCTCAAGGGCCCGGCCGAGCTGGAGATCGTCGCCTTCGAGCGCGGGCACTTCACCTCGTACTCCGCGTGCGGGATCCCGTACTGGGTCGGCGGTCAGGTGGCCGGGCGGGACGACCTGATCGCCCGCACCCCCGAGGAACACCGCGCCCGGGACATCGACCTGCGCACCCGCACGGAGGTGGTGGAGCTCGACCTGGCCGGAGCACGGGTGCGCGCCCGCGATCTGGACACCGGATCCGAATCCTGGACGGGCTACGACAAGCTCGTCCTGGCGACGGGCGCCCGTCCCGTCCGCCCCTCGCTCCCGGGCATCGGCGCGCACGGGGTCCACGGCATCCAGACCCTGGAGGACGGTCAGCGCCTCATGACCACGCTGGAGCGCACGCGGGGCCGCCGGGCGGTCGTCGTGGGCGCCGGCTACATCGGCGTGGAGATGGCGGAGGCCCTGGTCGGGCGGGGCTACGAGGTCACCGTCCTGCACCGCGGCGAACAGCCGATGGCCACGCTCGACCCGGACATGGGCGCGCTGGTGCACGGCGCGATGAACCGCATGGGGATCGTCACGGTCTCGCGCGCCGAGGTGACGAAGATCCTCACCGACGAGGAGGGCCGGGCCCGCGCGGTGGCCACGGCGGCGGGCGAGGAGTACCCGGCGGACGTGGTCGTCCTCGGCATCGGCGTCGAACCGCGCACGGCCCTCGCCCGCGCGGCCGGGCTCCCGCTCGGCCCCTCGGGCGGCATCCTCACGGACCTCTCGATGCGGGTCCGGGGGCACGAGGACATCTGGTCGGGCGGTGACTGCGTGGAGGTCCTGGACCTGATCGCGGGCCGCACCCGGCACATCCCGCTGGGCACGCACGCCAACAAGCACGGCCAGGTGATCGGCTCGAACGTGGGCGGCGGCTACGCGACGTTCCCCGGGGTCGTCGGCACGGCGGTGAGCAAGGTCTGCGACCTGGAGATCGCCCGTACGGGGCTGCGCGAGAAGGACGCCCGGGAGGCGGGGCTGCGCTTCGTGACGGCGGCGATCCGCTCGACGAACACGGCGGGGTACTACCCGGGCGCGGCGGAGATGACGGTGAAGATGCTGGCGGAGCGGCGCACGGGACGGCTGCTGGGTGTGCAGATCGTGGGCGGGGCGGGGTCCGCGAAGCGGGTGGACATCGCGGCGGTGGCCCTCACGGCCGGCATGACGGTCGAACAGGTCGTCTCGCTCGACCTGGGCTACGCGCCGCCGTTCTCCCCGGTCTGGGACCCGGTACTGGTGGCTGCCCGCAAGGCCGTTGCCGCGGTGCGTGCGGCAGGCGTCTAGGCCGGTGCGGGGCGCGGGCGCGTGCGGGCCTCCGGGTGCGGGGGGCCCTGCGGAGCTGGTCCCCTACCCGCCCTTCCACCGTTCCCCGGGCTCCGCCCGAACCCGTTCCGGGCGCTGCGCGCCCGTGCGCTCAGACGCCGCGCGGGCTGGATCATCCAGCCGGCGCGGCGTTTGAGCGCACGGGGTCCGGGGCTGAGCCCCGGGAAACGGAGAAAGGGCGGGGCGGGGAGCAGCTCCGCGCAGCGGCTCCGGCTCCGGCTCCGGCTCCGGCTCCGGCCCCCGAACGGCTAGCGCTGCGTGCGGGTGTGGACGTAGTCCACCAGGCGGGTCAGCGCGTCGGGGTCCGTCGTCGGGAGGACACCGTGGCCCAGGTTGAAGACGTGGCCCTCCAGGCCGGAGGCCGCAGCAAGGACCTCGTCCGTCTTCGCCCGCACGGCCTCCTCGGTGGAGAAGAGGACCGCCGGGTCCAGGTTGCCCTGGAGCGCCTTGCCGGGGCCGACCCGGCGCACGGCCTCGTCCAGCGGGACCCGGTAGTCGACGCCCATGACGTCGGCGCCCGCCTCGCCCATCAGGCCGAGCAGCTCGCCCGTGCCCACGCCGAAGTGGATCCGGGGGACACCGTACGAGGCCACGGACTCCAGCACCTTCGCCGACGCCGGCATCACCGAGCGCCGGTAGTCCGCCGGAGCCAGCGCGCCGACCCAGGAGTCGAAGAGCTGGATCGCGGAGGCGCCGGCCTCGATCTGGACCTTCAGGAAGGCGGAGGTGATCTCCGCGAGGCGGTCCAGCAGGTCGGCCCACAGCTCCGGGTCCCCGTACATCAGGGCCTTGGTGTGCTCGTGGTTCTTGGACGGGCCGCCCTCGACGAGGTAGCTCGCGAGGGTGAAAGGCGCGCCCGCGAAACCGATCAACGGCGTGGAGCCGAGTTCACCCGTGAGCATGCCGATCGCCTCGGTGACGTACGAGACGTCCTCCGGGGTGAGGTCGCGCAGCTGTGCGAGGTCCTCGCGGCGGCGGATCGGCTGGGCGACGACGGGGCCGATGCCCGGCTTGATGTCCAGGTCGACGCCGATGGCCTTCAGGGGGACCACGATGTCGGAGAAGAAGATCGCCGCGTCGACGTTGTGCCGCCGCACCGGCTGCATGGTGATCTCGGTGACCAGGTCGGGGCGCATGCAGGACTCCAGCATGGCCGTGCCTTCGCGCACCTTGCGGTACTCGGGGAGCGAGCGCCCGGCCTGCCTCATGAACCACACCGGGGTGTGCGGCACCGGCTCGCGCCGGCACGCCTTCAGGAAGGCGGAATCGTACGTCTTGCTCGGCTGGCCCTGGGGCGTCTCGTTGGCACTCACGACCCAAATCTTCGCACGTATGAAGAAGTGCCCGGCCCGGCGCGGGTGTGGCTGCGCCGTACGGGCGCTCGTTCCGCCTAGTCTTCCCGGCATGGCTGCGGCTCAGGGACGATTTTCAGATGGCGCTGACGGTACGGACAGCGCGAAGGAGAGCTCCGTCCCGCTCCCGTTCCGGCGGGCGGTCGACGGCTTGAAGAAGGCGAGGCTGCGCACGGGGATCGAGATCGATCCCACGAAGCCGCCGCAGAGGCTGGCGCCGTACGCCTACGCACTGGAGGCGGCGGTCGTGGACGGGGAGGACGATCTGGCCGACGGCCGGCTCATCCTGCTCCACGATCCGGCCGGGCACGAGGCCTGGCAGGGGACCTT
The DNA here is from genome assembly GCF_044762985.1 of Streptomyces sp. NPDC096339. Classification (NCBI taxonomy): domain Bacteria; kingdom Bacillati; phylum Actinomycetota; class Actinomycetes; order Kitasatosporales; family Streptomycetaceae; genus Streptomyces; species Streptomyces sp. NPDC096339. Next base: position 78,747 of record NZ_JBIWFI010000006.1, read on the forward strand.
CCGGCTGGTGACGCTCGTACGGGCGGAACTGGAGCCGGAGATGGCCGCGGACCCGCTCCTCCCGGAGGTGTGCTGGTCCTGGCTGACGGGTGCGCTGGAGGCGCGAGGGCTGGCGTACGGGGAGGCGAGCGGCACGGTGACCATGGCGAGCTCGCACTACTTCGGGGGACTCGCGGAACGGCGCCCGGCGACGCAGATCGAGATCAGGGCCTCGTGGACGCCCCGCGAGGGGGTGGGCGGGGTGCCGGACACCTCGGCGCACCTGTCGGCGTGGTGCGAGCTGCTGTGCCAGATCGCGGGGCTACCGCCGGTGGGCCCGACGGACACGGTCACGGGCGTGGTCTCCCTGCCACAGCGGCGTGGTCCGCACCACCCGTAGCCGCGCGGCCGTACGGACGCGCGAGGAGCGCCGTACGGACGTACGGAGAGCCGGGGAACAACCGATCGAAGCCCGCAACAGGGTGTCGGAACGCGGCAACCGTTGCGGGCTTCTGATCACCCTATGATCGATCGTGCGTCCGAATTGCCCGAATTGTTACTCACCAAATCGTGATCATTCCCTAAAGCCGGGCGGGTGACGTGCCGAAGGAGTCAGTGACCATCCGCACGGTTCGCACCGGCTTCCTTCCCCGAGCCGGCCGTCCCGCCACTCCCCCAGGAGGCCTAGGTGTCCGTTCTTCTCGAGCAGCCCGCAAGCCTGGTCGCCTACCGCCCGAACAAGCCGACGGCCATGGTCGTCGTGGCCGACCCGCGCGTCCGTTCCACCGTGACCCGCCATCTGTGGGCGCTCGGAGTTCGTGATGTGATCGAGGCTTCGTCCATCGCGGAGGCCCGCCCCCGCGTCGGCAGCCCGCGCGACATCTGCGTGGCCGACGTCCACCTGCCCGACGGTTCCGGTCTCACCCTGCTCTCCGAGACCCGCGCCGCCGGCTGGCCCAACGGCCTGGCCCTGTCCGCCGCCGACGACATCGGCGCCGTGCGCAACGCCCTCGCGGGCGGAGTGAAGGGCTACGTCGTCACCGGCACCCGGACCAACATCGGGCTCCCCACCCGGCCCGGCGCCGCACCCATCGGCGCCGCCGCCGCCCGTATGCACCGCCGCCCCCCGGGTGCCCCGAGCCACCCGGGCGGCTACCGCGAGCTCTCCGGCCGCGAGGTCGAGGTCCTGCGCCTCGTCGCGGAGGGCCAGTCCAACAAGGCCATCGGCGTCTCGATGGGCCTGTCCGCCCTGACCGTCAAGTCCCACCTGGCCCGCATCGCCCGCAAGCTGGGCACCGGCGACCGCGCCGGCATGGTCGCCGTCGCCCTGCGGACCGGGATCATCCACTGAGCGCGGGCGGCCGGGACCCCCGGATAGACGGCCGGAAGACCCCCGGCAGACGCCCCGCAGACTCCTCGCAAACTCCCCATATACCGATCGCGCCCGTCGACGGAACGTTCCGGCGACGGGCGCGGCGCATCCACGGATACCCTTGAGCGGTGACCGACGCCCAAGAGACCGCAGCAGACCTGCGCACCACCACCGGGGGCGGCCCCCCGGACGAAGTCGTCAGTTCGTCCGATGGGCCGCCGATTCCGTTGCTGGAGCCCCGTGAGGGCATTCCCCCCGTGGTGGCCGACGCCGAAGCCCTCGCCGCGGTGGTCGCGGCCTTCGCCGCGGGCACCGGACCCGTCGCCGTCGACGCCGAGCGCGCTTCCGGATACCGCTACGGCCAACGCGCCTACCTGGTGCAGCTGCGCCGCGAGGGTGCGGGTTCCGCGCTGATCGACCCGGTGGGCTGCCCCGATCTGTCCGCCCTGGGCGAGGCCCTGTCCGGTACCGAGTGGATCCTGCACGCCGCCACCCAGGACCTGCCGTGCCTCCGTGAAATAGGCATGCGGCCGACCTCCCTCTTCGACACCGAGCTGGCGGGCCGGCTGGCCGGCTTCCCCCGGGTCGGACTGGGCGCGATGGTCGAGAGCGTGCTCGGCTACGCGCTGGAGAAGGGCCACTCCGCCGTCGACTGGTCCACCCGCCCGCTCCCGGAGCCGTGGCTGCGCTACGCCGCGCTGGACGTGGAGCTGCTGGTGGACCTGCGGGACGCGCTGGAGAAGGAGCTGGACCGGCAGGGCAAGCTGGAATGGGCCCGCCAGGAGTTCGACGCCATCGCCTCGGCCCCGCCCGCCCCGCCGCGCAAGGACCCGTGGCGGCGCACCTCGGGCATGCACAAGGTGCGCCGGCGCCGGCAGATGGCGGTCGTACGGGAGCTGTGGGAGTCCCGGGACCGGATCGCGCAGCGGCGTGACGTGTCGCCGGGCAAGGTGCTGGGCGACGCCGCGATCGTGGAGGCCGCGCTGGCGCTGCCGCTGAACGCGCAGGCGCTGTCGGCGCTGCCCGGCTACGGGCAGCGGATGGGCCGGCGCCAGCTGGAGCAGTGGATGGCGGCCGTGGACCGGGCGAAGGCCCTGCCCGAGAACGAGCTGCCGCAGCCGGGGGCGAGCCCGGCCGGTCCCCCGCCGCCGCGTTCCTGGGCGGACAAGGACCCGGCCGCGGCGGCCCGGCTGTCGGCGGCCCGCGCGGCCGTGTCGGCGCTCGCGGAGGGGCTGAACCTGCCCCAGGAGAACCTGATCACCCCGGACACGGTCCGCCGGCTGTGCTGGGAGCCGCCGCAGCGGCTCGAAGCGGACGCGGTGGCCGCGGCCCTCGCGGGCTACGGCGCCCGCCCGTGGCAGATCGAGCAGGTGACCCCGGCCCTGGTCACGGCCCTGGCCGCGACCGCCTGACCGGGCCGCGGCCGTCGCCAGGCCCGACCGACGGGGTCCTCACTCGAGCGAAGTGAGGATCCCGTCCTCGTCCCGGTGGAAGCTCCCGCCCTTCTCGCCGAACACCTTGCCGTTCTTGAGCCATTGCTCGGACATGCCGTGGAGGTGACTCGCCGCCCGCTCCCAGACGATCTGGTGCCCCGCACAAGCGAGCCGGAACATCAGCTTCTTCTTCCCTGGGATCAGCCGGTAGAGCTCGGGTACCGAGAAGTACAGCAGCCCCAGGTCCGGCGCCGTGTTCACGATGGAGTCGTGCTCCCCGTACACGAGGCACACGGGCACCGTCTGGCCGAGAACCTGGTGCAGCGGCACGGTCTTGGAGTTCCAGCCCCACCAGAACGAGTTCCGCACCCTGACGAACCCCGTCGGCGCTCCGGACGTCGGACCGCCCCACGTGGCACCGCGCGCGTCGACGTCCTGGATCGCCTTCCACACCTCGTCGAGCACACCGTTCTCGCGCTGGTCCGGGCACTTCAGGTCCCTGGCCCACGACGCCGTGAGCCCGTTCTTCGAGGTGACGGACATCGGGTAGCCGAAGGCCGCCGCCGGGGTACCCACCGGCATGTCCACCGGCGCGCCGAAGTCGGTGTTCTCCTTGCTCGCCCTTCCGTTGGGCGGGAAGAGCGGCGCCGCCAGGAACAGGCTCTTGACCTTGTCGGGGTGCTGGATCGTGTACGGCCCGAGCTGCTGCGCGGCCGCGGACCAGCCGATCAGGTCGATCTTGGCCGTGGGCTGGCCGATCTCCTTGCGGATGTACTCGACGACCGTGTCGACCTCGTCCCAGTCGCTCTTGGAGTTGTTCAGCTGGAAGGCGTACTTCGCGGGGGCGTCCGGGTCCGGCAGGTCGGCCGGGGGGATCGGGTTGGGGGAGAGCAGCGGGCGCTGCGCGGGGCTGACGTTGAGCGGCTCGTCCATCTCCTTGGGATGGGTCGACAGCCCTGACCCCTGGAGCTCCATCACGAAGACGTCGTAGCCCGCCTTGGCCAGCTGCTCGGCCCAGCTGTACTTCTTGTTCGGGGGGTCGAAGCCCGCCAGGGCCGGGACGCTCCGGCCGTGCAGCATGAGGACGGGCTTGCGCGGGCCGCTCACGGGCCTGCGCTCCCGTACGAAGAGCTTGACCGGGTACCCGGCGTTGGCCGGGATGGTCGACGTGTGGTCGACGTAATGGTCCTTGGAGGTTGTCTCGGTCGCCATGGACGGCTCCGTTCTCGTCGGTGGGTCCCGGGCGGGTGCCCGAGCCGCCCCAGCCTTCGCCCGGGCCCGGGCCCGATGCCACCGACGTGACCGGGCGGGCCCGGCCGGCGACCCGGACGAGTGTCCCCCCGCATGCCGATCGGCCGGGCGCACGACGGGGGCGTGAGGGGGCTCACGGGGTGCCGGGCGGTGTGACCTTCGCCGCTGTTCGGGGAGGGGGTGTGCACAAGGGTTACCCGCAAGTAGCATGGGCCGGGTGAGCGGGCGCTCAGTGACGTACGCCGAGCATGCCCCCGCGCAGCAGCGCCATCCCGTACCTGGAGGAGAGCCAACGTGCCTCGTACCGTCAGGGACGTCGTCTTCGTCGACGGCGTCCGCACCCCGTTCGGCAAGGCGGGCCCGAAGGGCATCTACCACGAGACCCGCGCCGACGACCTCGTCGTGAAGGCGATCCGGGAGCTGCTGCGCCGCAACCCGGACCTGGACCCCGCGAAGATCGACGAGGTCGCCATCGCCGCGACCACGCAGATCGGCGACCAGGGCCTGACGCTGGGCCGCACGGCCGGAATCCTCGCGGGCCTCCCGCAGTCCGTCCCGGGCTACTCCATCGACCGCATGTGCGCCGGCGCGCTGACCGCCGTGACCGCCGTCGCGGGCGGTGTGGCCTTCGGTGCGTACGACGTCGCCCTCGCCGGCGGTGTCGAGCACATGGGCCGCCACCCCATGGGCGAGGGCGTCGACCCGAACCCGCGCTTCGTCTCCGAGAAGCTGGTCGACGAGTCCGCCCTGTTCATGGGCATGACCGCCGAGAACCTGCACGACCGGTACCCGACGATCACCAAGCTCCGCGCCGACGAGTACGCCGTGCGCTCGCAGGAGAAGGCCGCCAAGGCGTACGCCGACGGCAAGATCCAGCGGGACCTGGTCCCGATCTCGGTGCGCAACACCAACGAGGCGGCCGGTGAGACGGGCTGGGGCCTGGTCACCACCGACGAGCCGATGCGCCCGGGCACCACGCTGGAGAACCTGGCCGGCCTGAAGACCCCGTTCCGTACGCACGGCCGGGTCACCGCGGGCAACGCCGCCGGTCTCAACGACGGTGCCACCGCCGCGATCATCGCCTCCGAGGACTTCGCCCGGGAGAACAACCTCCCGGTCAAGATGCGCCTGGTCTCGTACTCCTTCGCGGGTGTCGAGCCCGAGGTCATGGGCTACGGCCCGATCCCGGCCACCGAGAAGGCCCTCGCCCAGGCCGGCCTGTCCATCGAGGACATAGGCCTGTTCGAGATCAACGAGGCCTTCGCGGTCCAGGTCCTGGCTTTCCTGGAGCACTACGGCATCGCCGACGACGACGCCCGCGTGAACCAGTACGGCGGCGCCATCGCCTTCGGTCACCCGCTCGCCTCCTCGGGCGTGCGCCTGATGACGCAGCTGGCCCGCCAGTTCGAGGAGCAGCCGCACGTCCGCTACGGCCTGACCACCATGTGCGTCGGCTTCGGCATGGGCGCCACGGTCATCTGGGAGAACCCGAACTTCAACGCCGAGGGAGACTCCAAGTGAGCACCACCGCTGAGCTCCTGAAGGGCGCGGCCGAGCTGTTCCCGGACGAGGTCGTCACGTCCGCGCACGTCCGTCACCTGGACCTGCCGTTCGGCGCCGGGCGCTTCGCGCTCATCACGCTGGACAACGGCTTCGACCACACCAAGCCGACCACCTTCGGCCCGCAGTCGCTCGCCAACCTGAACGCGGCGGTCGACCAGGTCGAGCAGGAGGCCCTCGCGGGCTCCATCGTCGGTGCGGGCATCACCGGCAAGCCGTTCATCTTCGCGGTCGGCGCCGACCTCAAGGGCGTCGAGCTGCTGAAGAAGCACGACGAGGCGCTGGCCATCGGCAAGGGCGGCCACGACGTCTTCAAGCGCCTGTCCGCGCTGGCCGTCCCGACCTTCGCGTACTACAACGGCGCGGCGATGGGCGGCGGTGTCGAGGTCGGTCTGCACTGCACCTACCGCACCGTCTCCAAGGCCATCCCGGCCTTCTCGCTGCCCGAGGTCTTCCTCGGTCTGGTCCCGGGCTGGGGCGGCTGCGCCATCCTCCCGAACCTGATCGGTGCGGAGCGCGCGGTCTCGGTCATCATCGAGAACTCGCTGAACCAGAACCGCCAGCTGAAGGGCAAGCAGGTCTTCGAGCTCGGGATCGCCGACGCGATCTTCGAGGGCGCGGACTTCCTGGAGCAGTCGCTCCTGTGGACCGCGAACGTCCTGAACGGCACCACCGAGGTCGTCCGCGCGGAGATCGACCGCGGCGAGGCCTGGGACGCGGCCGTCGCCAAGGGCCGCGCCATCGCGGACTCCAAGGTGCACGGCGCCGCTCCGGCCGCCTACCGCGCGCTGGACATCATCGCCGCGGCCAAGGACGGCGACCTCCAGGCCGGTTTCGACGCCGAGGACAAGGCCCTGGCCGACCTCATCATGGGCGGCGAGCTGCGCTCGGGCATCTACGCCTTCAACCTGGTCCAGAAGCGCGGCAAGCGCCCGGCCGGCGCCCCGGACAAGAACCTGGCGCGCCCGGTCACCAAGGTCGGCGTCGTCGGCGCGGGCCTGATGGCCTCGCAGCTGGCGCTGCTGTTCCTGCGCCGCCTGGAGGTGCCGGTGGTCCTCACCGACATCGACCAGGAGCGCGTGGACAAGGGCGTGGGCTACGTCCACGCCGAGATCCAGAAGCTGCTCGGCAAGGGCCGCATCAACCAGGACAAGGCCAACCGCCTGACCGCCCTGGTGACCGGTGTCCTGGACAAGGCCGAGGGCTTCGCGGACGCGGACTTCATCATCGAGGCCGTGTTCGAGGAGATGTCCGTCAAGCAGAAGGTGTTCGCGGAGGTCGAGGCGGTCGCCCCGGCGCACGCGATCCTCGCCACCAACACCTCCTCGCTGTCGGTGTCGGAGATGGCCTCCAAGCTCCAGCACCCGGAGCGCGTGGTCGGCTTCCACTTCTTCAACCCGGTCGCGATCCTCCCGCTGCTGGAGATCGTCCGCGGTGAGCAGACCGACGACGCCTCGCTGGCCACGGCCTTCGGCGTCGCCAAGAAGCTGAAGAAGACCGCGGTCCTGACGAAGGACGCCCCGGCGTTCGTCGTGAACCGCATCCTGACCCGCTTCATGGGCGAGATCCAGAACGTCATCGACGAGGGCACCCCGGTCGTCACGGCGGAGAAGGCCATCGAGCCGCTCGGCCTGCCGATGTCCCCGCTGGTGCTGCTGGAGCTCGTGGGCCCGGCGATCGGTCTGCACGTCTCCGAGACCCTGAACCGCGCCTTCCCGGAGCGCTTCACCGTCTCGCCGAACCTGGCCGCCGTGGTCAAGGCCGGCAAGCGCGGCTTCTACGTCTACAACGCGGAGAACGGCTTCAAGCCGGAGCTGGACCCCGAGGTCGCCGCGCTGCTCGTACAGGGCGACTCGGTCCTGACGGAGGAGCAGGTCCGGATGCGCGTCCTGGACGCGGTCGCGCAGGAGATCGGCCTGATGCTGGAGGAGGGTGTCGTGGCCGAGGCCCAGGACATCGACCTCTGCCTCATCACGGGCGCCGGCTGGCCCTTCCACCTGGGCGGCATCACGCCGTACCTGGACCGTGAGGGCGTCTCGGAGCGCGTGAACGGCAAGAAGTTCCTGGCCCCGGGCGTGGCGAGCGTTCCCGCGTAACGTCGGCGCCATCTGTGCGGCTGCTCCCGTAACGGGCTTTCGGGCCCGGTACGGGAGCAGTTGTGTCCGGGGTGTCATCCGTGTTCGTCTGAAACATCACAGACGGGACGGAAGTTCCGGGGTCGACCTCGGGAGCGGGCTCTCGGTAGACTTCCGGGGCTTCCGGCGGACGGCGGCGGAAATCGACAGGGGCAGGAAAGCACACTCCATGAACTCAGCACTCCCTCCGCTCGTGCCGAATGCCGCGGCCATCGACCGGCGCGCGATCGTTTCGGGAACGGACACGGCCGGGCTGGTGCCCGTGGAGTACAAGTTCCGCCCCGCCGACGGCGATGCCCGCCATCTCATCGTCGTCTTCTCCGGTTTGGGCGCGCCCAAGGGTTACCACTTCGCAGGCAAATCGCTGGAGAGCCAGCGGGCGAACATCCTGTGGATCCGCGACCACTTCGACGAGCACTACAGCTATTACATGTGCCGGAACATGTCTTTCGACATCGAGTTCTCGGTGCTCTCGCTCATCGACCGCACGCTGGCCGGACTGAACCTGACCCGGGGCGACGTCAGTCTGTTCGGGGTCTCCAAGGGCGGCAGCGCCGCTCTGTACTACGGCCTGAAGTACGGGTTCCGGAACATCGTCTCCGTGGTGCCGCAGTTCCTCATCGGCGACTATGTGAGCGACCCCAGGAGGGCGACCACCGGCCGTTACATGCTGGGCGCGGACATGCCCCAGCAGAATGTGGACGCACTCAACCACGCCATTCCCGACATGCTGAAGTCGTACGGGGCCCAGGGCCACAACGTCTACCTCATCACCTCGGAGGCGGACGAACAGTACCCGGTGGAGATCGCACCCCATCTGAACCTCTTCTGGAACTGCCAGAATTTCAATGTGATCCGGACGAAATCCGATATGGTCCGCGCGCACGGCGAGGTCTCCGGATACAACATGCCGCTGATGAACGGCATTCTCTCGGCCCTCACCGAAGGCGCCGAACCCCGGCTGGGATTCCTGGAGAACGGATTCACCCCCGACCCGGGGACGCGGCGGCACGTCATGCTGGAGCGGCGCCACGCGGACACGCTGCTGGCCGTGCTGAAGAAGCAGGACATCCGCGCGAACTACCTCCAGCTCAGCGGCGACGCGTTCATCCCCGGGGAATCGGCCTACGGCGAGGTCCAGACCCTCAAGCACCTGGTCGTCGAAGGCGGCGGAAAGAGCTGGGAATTCCCGCTCGCCGTCACACCCGCCGAACACACCTACAGCTTCTACTTCGACCAGTACGCCAGCGACTACGCCGACGGCGGCTTCGCACCGGAGCACCCCAACGGCATCGCGATGACCGGCATACCCAGCGGCAGGTTCGACCTGTCCATCCGCCTGACCAGCCCGTCCGAGGGCATCGACCGGCGGACCCCGCTGGTCGCCAAGCGGCCCTTCGACCTGCGCCGCCCCTTCCGCGGAACCGAGATCTGCCTGACCGGCGACGACAAGAGCGTCAAGCTGCTGCGGCGCCCGATCATCGGGCACGTGTCGCCGGAGACGGCGTTCTCGCTGGAGAAGACCTGGCAGAAGGGGCGCGTCCTGCACGTCGAGGGCGTGTTCTTCGTACACGGCCTGAGCGCCGCCCAGCACAGCCACGCCTCCTACTACCTCGTACTGCGCAATGCCCAGGGCACCTACTCGTACCGGCTGGGCATGTCCGGCAAGCCGGCGGTGGTGCGCAAGCACGTGCGGCGGGGCGACTACAACAGCTACGACTACGGCTACTTCGCGACCTCGGGCTACAAGGGCATCGAAGCGAAGACCGCGGAGCCGGGAGACTACGAGGTCTTCATCTCGATGAGCCGCGAAGGGGCCCTGTTCTCCGCACCGGCGGGCACGGTCCGCCTGGACTGACCGGTCCGCCTGGACTGACCGGTCCCCGGGCGCGGCGGGCCCGCGCTATTCGCCGAAGACCCCGATCCCGTTGGAGACCGGCCGCTCGGTGACGTCGTCGTCCGCGCCACCCCTGGGGCGGTTGCGGAGTTCTCCGTTCACGATCATGGTGGTGGACCCGCCGCCGTCCAGGTTGATCGCGTCGACGACGCCGAGCGAGGCGAGGTAGCGGGCCGCTTCGGCGAGGGTGGCGCCGGCGCTCACCCCCACCTCTCGGCCGTCGATGGTGACGAGCAGCAGGGTGCCGTCCGCCTTCACGCCCGCCACGGTGCGCGGGTTGGGCTTGCCGCCCGCCGCGTTGGGCGCGACGGTCACCGCGCCGTTCTTGAGCAGTCGGTGACTGCCGCCGACAGCCGTGTCCACCGGCCCCACGACGGCCAGGCCCGCGCCGTCCGTCATCTCCTGGGTGACCTCGATCCGGCTGCCCTTGAGCACGTGGCCCTGCAGCCACCCCGCGCCCGGGCCGATGCCGTACAGGGTGCTGCCGCCCGCCGGGATCTTGCCGCCCGCCGGGACCCTCACCTCGCGGACCGTGCCGTCCGCGGCCAGCACCGCCTCCGCGCTGCGCGGCGGGCCGGGCGGGGTGCGGCCCGACCACTGCTCGGTGAACTGGACGACTTCGTCGACATCGGTGCACAGCCCCGAGTACGGCGCGTCCATGGGTTCCTCGGTCGTGGCGATCCGGTCGCCGCCGACGCCGCCGCAACCCAGCACCCGGCCGGGAACGCGGTTGACGCCGTCCAGTTCACGCTGCGCGGTGTCCTGCGCCGTCAGCCGGCCGACGGTCTGGGTCTCCTCGACCCGCGCCACCAGCCGCCCCTGCTCGTAGCCGAGGAGCAGGGCCGCCCGGCCGTTGCTCGCCTCGCTGAGGATCTTTCCGTGCTCGGCGTAGAGCCCCAGCGGATCGCCCTCGAAACCGGCGTGGTGCCGTCCCGTCGCGATGTCGAAGAACGAGCCGTTGACCGCCGCACGGGCCCCGGACTGCTTGGCCAGGTCCCGTACGGTCGTGGTCCCGGCGAGCTCCTTGCCGTGAATGCCGCCCACTCGGGCCTTGGCTTCGGGGTGGACACTGAGGATCTTGACGGCCGAGGGGCCCCTGCTGCCGAATTCCTGCGTGGTCTCGCGGTACTCGACGCCTGCGGGCAGGTGGAAGTCACGGGCCGTGGGCGCCGGACGGTTGTCGCCCGGTGCGGAGGAGGTGCAGGAGGTCACGGCCAGGGCCAGGCAGAGCAGGACCGCGAGAGTGCAGCGCCTGGCCGTGGCGGACCGGCGGAGCTCCGGGGTTGGGGTTCTCGTCATCCCTTGCGCACTTCCCACTAGAACTCGCCGAAGCCGTGCGCGCCGATGTACAGCTGCGCCCGCTGGTCACCGACGACGTTGGCGTCCATGGTGTCGATGACCTCGAAGGCGCGTTCGCAGTTGGAGGTGTCGCGCAGCACGAAGAACGCCTCCGCGCGGCGTCGGTACTCGGGCTCGACCTGGAAGTTCCGCTCCACGATCGCGATGATCTCGTCGACCGCGTGGTTGACGGTGCGGCAGGCGGGGCCGAAGCCGTCCCGGGCCAGGTCGAAGTAGCCCCGCTTGTAGTGCTTGCTGTAGAAGGACTCGTCGTCGAAGTTCGTGTACACGATGGGCTTGCCCATGTAGGCCACGTCGAAGAAGACCGAGGAGTAGTCGGTGACCAGCATCGAGCACTCGCGCATCGCGAGCTGCACGTCGCGACCCGTCGTCGACACGGTGATCGACGGGTGGTCGATCTTGAAGTGGCTCAGGTACGGGCGGATCTCGTAGTGCGGCATGAACTCCAGCTCGACACCGTGGAACTGCAGGGTGCTCAGCAGTCGCTCGTTGCGCAGCAACGCGGAGAAGAAGCGGTAGTACTCGGACGCCGGGAAGGGGATCTCCGGCTTGGCGGCCTTGTTGTACGAGGGGGCCACGATGTCCCGGCGCCAGGTGGGCATGACCAGGATCCGCCGGGGGCCGTGGACCGGCTCCAGGGCGTCGAACCGCGGCAGCCCGGTCGCCGCGACGCGCTCGTAGCCGTAGCCGCAGTGCTCGGCGTAGTACGACCGCTCGCTGCGTCCGGTGGTGAGCACCATGTCGACGTTGGTGGCCTGGCCGTGGATCGAGGCGACGACGTCGTTGTAGACGACGCCGTGCTGGAGGAACACCCGCTTGTAGCGCAGCAGGTCGCCGTAGCCCCGTAGGAAGGCCCTCTTGAGGAGGCCCGGGAAGCCGAGGTAGGCCTCCAGGTCGTAAGCGTTGATCAGCCGCTCGGCGTGGAGCAGGTAGGCGCGGTGCCTCCACGACAGCCGGTCGATGACCTGACCGTACTGGGCGACCTTGTCCCAGTCCGGGGAGTCGCCGTTGATCGAGTAGTAGATCTTCGTCTTGGGCCGGTTCTGCCTGATCCACTTGAACAGGTGGTAGCTGTTGTCCTGCGCGGTGTCCTCGCGCTCACCGATGATCCAGATGCCCCGGTTGTGCAGGTAGGGGTAGGTGAGCCAGTACATCAGGCGGGTGCGCCAGCCGGGGCGGCCGGGCAGCGAGTTGCGCAGCTCCCAGCGGAAGCGTCGCGACTTGTCCCGTCGCCGGGCCCCGAAGCCGCGCACCCAGCGGATGGCCACCTGCTCTTCGTCGTCGATGGAAAGGACGAAGCGCTGCCGGCCCGAGGTGTGCACGCCCTTGAAGCGGTGCAGCATCTGCCGGGCCGCCAGCGGGAGGTCGTGGTGGTACTCCCCGTCGTGCACCCTCATGACCAGGTTCAGCTCGGCGTTGGCCACTGGGTCGAACGCGGCCGGGCGGGCCGTGGCACGCCATCCGGAGAACCAGTCCTGGTTCTTGCGGGTACGCCAGCGGTCGCGCCGGTAGACCTGCTCCACGGGAAGCGTCACTTCGCGCTCGCCGTCGGAGAGCACCAGTTCGATCCGGTTCGTGAACTCGGCGTTGATGTCCACGCCGGAGAAGACGAGGAGCCCCTCGAAGCGGAACTCGTCGTCGGTCCACTCGAAGGTCTCCAGGACGGCGTTGGCCCGTGGTACGCGCAGCAGGCTCGACTGCACCGGGTCGCCGGCCAGCCTCCGGTAGATCCCCTCCCCGTCGAGGAACAGCGTGGGCAGGTATTCCTGCGCCCCGAGCGGGTCCGCGAAGAGGTCGAGGTTGCCCGTGACGATGGCGTGGTGCTGGATCTTGGAGTGCGGGTGGGACGCGTACTGGAGGATCACCTCGTCGGGGATCTGCACGTAGACCGATTCGAGCAGGGGAAGGACCGCGGCGAGCTCCGGCTTGCTCATGATGCGGTACATGTTGCGCACGTAGGGCTGGAGCGTGCGGACGACGAAGCGCTGGGCGAGGACGACGATCCGCGGCGGGGCGCCCTTGACCGAGGCCAGTACGTACGACGCCAGGCGGACCCGCTCCACGGCCTTGACGGGGTCGTTCCAGGGGCGGTCGAAGAGGGAGTTCTGGTTCTGCTCGTCACGCGCGTAGAAACGGGCGCCCGGTGCGATGGCCACCGCCCGCGAGTACAGCACGGCGGGAACCGTGAACCAGTCGTCCTCGGGTCCGGGGCCGTCACCGCAGAGGAAGCCGTGTTCCCTTATGAAGGAGGTTTTGAAGAGCTTGGCGCCCAGCTGCGTGGAGAACACGAGGTACGGGGCATCCGCCAGTTTGCGGACGGGCGCCTTGCTGCTGAAGTACCGCTGCCACGGCTCGTCGGCGCTCCCCCACGGGCCGGGGAAGTTGTCGGTCTGGCCGACGACGACATCGGCGCCCTTGACCCGGCGGGCGGCCGTGAGCAGCCGGCCGACGGAGTCCTCGCCGAGGATGTCCCGGGCACGCGCGAACATCGCGTAGGGCGCTGTGACGTACTGCAGCGCATTGGTGAACGCGGTGCGCAGGCCGAGACGGCCCTGGGTGACGACGCCCGCGTTGGGGTAGTAGGCGGCGAAGGCCGCCAGCTGCTGCGCGGTGCTGTCGTTCGAACCGTCGTCGACGAAGATCACCTGGGTGCGGGGGAAGCTGCCCTGGGCGACGAGCGAGGAGAGGAACTCGCGCAGGTGGTACTCGTCGTTGTGGCAGTGGACCACGATGGCGGCGGCGTACTGGTCGGGCGGGGTGACGGGTCCGGCCGGGGGGGCGTCCTGCCACCAGAGCCAGGGCGTGCCCCGCTCCGAGGCCTTGACCCGCAACTCCTCGGTCTCCGGGCGGAGGCCGAGGTTGCCGCTGACGGTCTCGTAGGCCTCGAAGGTGCCGGCCTCGCAGAAGTGCCGCAGGTCGGCGACGTCGACGCCGCTGATGTTGAGTGCGGTGGAGGCGCGTTCACCGTCGTGTCGGAGCTGGACGAAGAAGTTCCAGTGGTCCGCGCGGTCGGCCTTGTCCAAGGCGGACTTGAGGTCGACGGTGGTGTGGTAGCGGATCCAGTCCGCGTCGATCTCCACGCCCAGGACGGGGAAGCGGTGGTCCGTCTTGGTGCTGCGGCGGCGCAGCACCGCGATGAGCTCGATCTTGTCTTCGGGATCGAAGCGGCTGAACTGGTTCCGTATCGCGCCGGCGATGCGGAGTTCGCCGTCGACCATCTCGACCGAGACGGCCTGGTTGTACATGCGGGAGTCGGCCAGCTTGTGGCCGGTCAGTTCCAGCTCGGTGACCTCGAGGAACTTCTCCGCGTCGGGGTAGCCGAGCAGCGACCCCGACCAGAACACGCGGCCGTCCCGCTCCACGATGTCGGAGCTGATGACGCTGCGGCGCTTCATGTAGTCGGAGGCCGACACCGCGATGTCGATCCGGCCGTGCATCAGGCCGAAGGCGCGGATGCGCTCCATGGGGCCACACAGCTCGAACGTGCCGGGGTCGAGGTTGTACAGGTACGGGACGACCGCCTGGACGAACCCGTCGTGGAAGGCGTGGTCCCCGGTGCGGAGCTCGGGGGTGTACAGCCGCAGGTCGTGCGAGAGGAACTTGGCGCCCTTGCGGGCGAGCAGGTCCGGCCGTCCGACGCTGTACAGGAAGTTGTCCGTGTACTGGTGGACCATGACGCGGTCGCGGATGCTGCGCAGTTCGTGGCGCCGGTTGGTGATCGACGGCTGGTCGGACTCCCGCTCCCACATCCACCGGTACACGGGGGTGGCGAGGATGGTGAACGACCGGGCGTGGAAGTTCGCGACCGTGGAGAAGTAGGTGTCCTCGAAGTAGACGCCCTCGGGGAAGCGGATGCCGTGGTTGTCGAGGAAGTCCCGGCGGTAGAGCTTTCCGGTGGCGATCGGGTCGTCGACCAGCTCGGGCATGCCGCCGAGGCCGCCGGCGACGGTCTGGTCGGCCGGGTAGAGCTGGGGCTGCCAGACGGTGATCTCGTCCGTGGCCTGGTTGATGCGGAGCACGCGGCCCGCGGTGACCTCCGAGCCCGTGGCGAGGGCGGAGGAGAGCAGCGTCTCCACGGCCTTGAGCGGCAGTTCGTCATCCGAGTCGAGGAACATCACGAACTGGCCGGAGGCGGCATCGATGCCGTTGTTGCGGGGGGCACCGCAGCCCCCGCTGTTCTGCGGCCTTTCGATGACGCGGACCCGGCCGTCCTGCGAGGCGAACTGGTGGGCGACGGCAACGGTGCTGTCGGTGGACCGGTCGTCGACGACGAGGACCTCGACGCCACGATGGGTCTGGGCCAGTGCCGACTGGAGGGCCCGGGCGAGCGTGGCACTCGCGTTGAAGGCCGGGATGACGATGGTGACGCGGAACTGCGATATGTCGACCGGGAAGCTCATCTGGGGTGGCGCTCCGGTCCCGCGTAGTCGGGGCGCGGAACGGCCTGCGACGGGATCTTGGTCAGCTGCATGGTGTCGGTCACGCCGCCCGTGTACTCGTCCGGGTAGGGGCGCGGGTACGGCTGGAAGCCCGGGTCCTCGTACGGGTCCGGAGCGGGGAACCGCCGGTCCGCCTCCGCGGCCTCCAGGTAGTCCCCGTCGGCCCGGCGACGGTGGCGTCCCGCGTGCAGGTGCGGGGCGATGGAGCCGGCGCGCGAGGGGGTGCTGCCGGGGTCGAGGCGTTCCATCGTGCGCGTGAAGTCCCGGGTGGAGAGCCAGAACTTGAACATGATCACCAGCTCGAAGCCGCCCATCAGCACGGCCGAGACCGCCGTGGTCCACAGCACGTGGCCGATGACGGGGCCGACGATGAAGATGAACATCTGGAACTCGATGCCGCTGATCAGGTGCGGCCGGATACGGCTCTGGACCAGGGCGTGGCGGACCCGCGCGTACCAGGGGAAGCGCTCGCGGAACTGCTGGTGCAGGTCGATGACCTCGGCCTGTTCCGTCTCGGCGCTCTGGCGCTTGAGTTCGTCCGCCTGGCCCAGGGGGTTCTCGCGCAGCAGGTCCTCGATGAAGACGACCTTGCGCTCCTCCTCTTCGAGGCCCTGCTCGGCCTGGCGGGCGAGGGTCACGGCCTCGATCTTGTTCCGCATGGACATGCGCATCTTGTAGATCTGGAGGGCGTCGACGTAGCGCAGCATGTCGAGGAAGATCACGGCGAGGGCCGCGAGCAGGAATATCTCTTCGTCGGCACGCAGGAACTGCCCGCCCATGAGGGCCAGCGCGCAGAAGAGCACACGAATACGGTCGAATACGTAGTCGAGCCAGCCGCCGAAGACGGTTCCGTTGCCCTTGAGTCGGGCGAGCTTGCCGTCGATGCAGTCGAGGATGAAGCTGACGTGGTAGAGGGCCGCGCCGATGCACAGGGAAGTCCAGTCGCCCTGGAAGAAGAACCAGGCCGAGCCGAGGCCCACGTAGAGGGCAGCCCATGTGACGCGGTTCGGCGTCACGAAGTTCCACCGGGCGAGCAGACAGACGAGGCGCGTCGCCACTGGGTCGACAAGAAGGACCGTCCACCAAGCATCGCGTTTCTTGCACGTGAGCTTCTGGACAGCCTTCAGTGACAGCTTGGACATAACCCCTCAGTCGTCAAAGCGAACCTGATGACGGCCCCCTTGCCGCCCTGACGCCAAACGTTCACCTATGGTTTAAGTAAAGGGCGCCTCATGACCATAACAAGCTAGATCCGGTCACAGCCAGTACTCAAAGTGTCAAAAAGCGACACCGAGCGCCTGTTATTGGACAGTCCAAGGAGTGAACTCCAGGCCATTGGACACCAGTTGCTGACGTGCCACGCGGAGTTTTCCACGCATATCGACTGTGGCGATCACCACACGCCCCTGACTGTCGAACGCGGCCGCGGGCGGCACCAGTGAGGGTTCCCCGGACTCCGACCACCACACGCCCGTGTCCGGCCGCCCGTCCGGGTGCGCTCCGATGGCCGTGACCGACCCGGCACCGGCACGCACGAGCACGGTGCAGCCCCACCCCTGGATGTCGGCACCCGTCACCCCGGCCACCCGACCGACCCCGTCCGGCCCGCCCAGACCGATGGGTGCCTGCGCACCCGGCCACCAGACGCAGACCTCGTTGGTCCCCGCGTACCGGAAGCGCAGCAGGCCGGCCTCGGGGCCTGCCGCCAGGCTGCCCGGGTAGGGGTTCACCGGGATCCGGCGGTTCTCCGTCCACTCGGACCTCGTGTCCCGCCGGTACCAGTGCGTGGCGGCCTGGACGTCACGGGCCCTCGCCACCATGTGCACCCCGCCCTCCGCCGCGGCGAAGGCCGTCAGCTCGTCGGCCACCCTCAGTCCGCTCAGCGTCTCCCAGCGGGACAGCGCGCCCGACGGTGCCTGCCTGCGTGTACTGATGCTGTGTCCGAAGTTGCGCACGAAGAGGTGCAGGGTCCCACCCGCGTCGAAGGCGGCGGCCGGGAAACCGACCTCGCGGGCCTTGCGCCAGCCGGCGGCGTTGGGATTGCCCATCTCGAGCCACGCCCCGACGGGCCGGCCCGTCTGGTACTGGGTGGCGCAGACCACCCCGACGTCGACCCCGCCTTCCTTCCGCTTGGTCCGGCTCAGACCGATCAGGTGCGCGTAGCCCTCGGGACCCCGCAGCACGGTGAGCCCGGGCATCAGCTCCGGGCCGTCGAGCAGTTCGGGCCCCCGCCAGCCGTCGGCCTCCGTGGCCCCCTCGGTCCAGCGGACGACGCCGGCGGCCGTGGGCAGGAAGGCTGACAGCCGTCCGTCCGTGCCGGCCGTCAGCCACTGGGTCGGGAACGGGTAGCGGGTGCACGCCTGGGCCGGCAGGCCGGCCTGCGAGCCGGCCCTGCGGCAGTCGACGAAGACCGGGGTGCCGACGTCCAACTGGTAACGGCGGGCGGCCCTGAGCGCGCTTCGGGCCACCTGGCCTCGCGCCACCGGCTCGCTCACGATCGGGACCTGACGCTCCAGGTCGACGTCGTCGTGCACGGGATCCGGATCGAGGGTCCGCACGCGCAGCGGCCCGATCTCGTACAGCGCGTCGAGGATCTGGCCGGTGAGGTCACCGGCCTCGGCATCGAGGAAAAACGGTTCCCCGGGGAAGGTGCACCCGCGTCGCCGCGCCTGCGCGACTGCCTCGTCCATCGCGTGGTACTCCGCGTCGCCGTGGTCGAAACAGATGATCTCGATCACGGAGCCGGGCGGTTCGGAGTGGATGAGGGGCACGGCATCGGCCGGCCCGGCCACGACGATGGCCACCGGGGCCTTCCGGCCCGACTGCGGGCCGACACCCGGCAAGGGTTCACGGGACGCCTCACCCCGCCGCGAACGACGTCTGGCTGCTCGGGCCATGGCTTCCTCTCCTCCTCCCTGGCGCTCGCGGACTCCGGGATTTCCGCTTCACGACAGACCAGGAGGACGATAAGCGCTCTCCCATTCGACTCGGAAATCTGCTTATAGTGCAGCGGCATCCGGACGATCACCCCACCTGCGTCCGCCCAGGCCTCCCAAGGATTCGAGCAGTATGACCCAAGACACCGCCGCACCCAGTCGCCGCCGGACCGACGACGGCGGGGCACGCCCTCGCAAGCGGCGTGTGCTCAGGATCGTGCTCCTTGTCCTCGCCCTGCTGCTGCTCGGCACGGCCGGCGCGGGCTGGTGGGCGTACAGCCACCTCGACGGCAACATCTCCAGTGTCGACCTGGACAAGGCGATCGGCGACGACCGCCCGCAGAAGGTGGTCGCCGGCGCGCAGAACGTCCTCGTGCTCGGCTCCGACTCCCGGGCCGGGGCCAACGGCGACCTCGACCACGGCGACGTCAGCGGCGCCCGCTCGGACACCACGATGCTGATCCACATACCCGAGGGCCGCTCCAAGGCGACCGCGATCAGCATCCCCCGCGACACCCTGGTGACCCGGCCCGACTGCAAGGACGAGGACGGCAAGGGGATCCCGTCCCAGAAGCGCGTCATGTTCAACAGCATCTTCTCGGCAGCCGGCCCGGCCTGCGTGGTCAAGACCGTCGAGCAGATGTCCGGTGTCCGCGTGGACCACTTCGTCGTGGTCGACTTCGCCGGCTTCAAGGACCTGGTGGACGCCCTCGGCGGGGTGACCGTCAAGCTGGACAAGCCGATCAAGGGCGGGCTCGATCTGGACGCGGGCGAGCACCGGCTGAACGGCGCCGACTCCCTCAAGTTCGTCCGTACCCGCCACGGTTACGCCGACGGCAGTGACCTCGGCCGCATCAGCCTGCAGCAGACCTTCATGATGGGAATGCTGAAGGAGATCAAGAACCAGGACGCCTTCGGCAACCCGGCACGCCTCTACAAGCTCGCCGACGCCGGTACGAAGTCCCTGACCACCGACTCCGACCTCGCCTCCCTCACCGCGCTGGCCGACTTCGCGAAGAGCATGAAGGGCGTGGACCCGGACACGATGGAGACGATCATGCTGCCGGTCGCCTACGACAAGGTGGACAAGAACCGCGTGGTCGTCGCCGAGCCGCAGGCCACCCAGCTGTGGGACGCACTGCGCAAGGACGAGAAGATCCCGGCCTCCGCGAAGGACTCCCCCGCCAAGGGCACCGGCTGACGGACGCCTCCCGCGTACAGAAGAGCCGGCCGTACGGGTGACCCGTACGGCCGGCTCTTTCGCGTGGGTGCGCGCCCGGCGCCCGTGCGTCCGGAACGTCTAGAACTTCGCCTCCTGGCCGACCTTGCCGAGGCGGCTGTGGCTGCGTCCGTACAGGAAGTAGACGACGATGCCGATCACCATCCAGACGCCGAAGCGGATCCACGTCTCGGCCGGCAGGTTGAGCATCAGCCAGAGCGAGGCCGCGATCGACAGGATCGGGATCACCGGCACCCAGGGGCAGCGGAACGCCCGGTGCAGGTCGGGGCGGGTCCGGCGCAGGATGATCACGCCGAGGGCCACGAGCACGAAGGCGAACAGCGTGCCGATGTTCACCAGTTCCGCGAGCTTCTCCAGGCTGGTGAAGCCCGCCACGACGGCGATGATCACGCCGAGCAGGACGGTCGCCCGGTAGGGGGTGCGGTACTTGGGGTGGGTGACCGAGAAGGTGCGCGGCAGCAGTCCGTCACGGCTCATCGCGAAGAACACGCGGGTCTGGCCGAGCAGCAGGATCATGCTGACGGTGATCAGGCCGACGGCCGCACCGAGACTGATCGCGCCGGAGAAGAAGGGCTGGTTGACCGACTTGAAGGCCTCGGCCAGTGGCGCGGTCGGCGACATCTCCGAGTACTTCTGCATGCCGGTGACCACGAGCGTCACGGCGACGTAGAGGAAGGTGCAGATCAGCAGGGAGCCGAGGATGCCGCGCGGCATGTCCCGCTGGGGGTTCTTCGTCTCCTCGGCTGCGGTCGCCACGACGTCGAAGCCGATGAAGGCGAAGAAGATGAGCGAGGCCGCAGTGAAGATGCCCATGACGCCGAAGTTGGTGGGCGCGTACCCGAACATCAGCTGGACCAGCGGCGTGTGCAGGCCGCTGCCCGCCTCCTGTGGCTGGGCCGGCGGGATGAACGGGGAGTAGTTGTCGGCCTTGATGAAGAACAGACCCGCGATGATGACGAGCAGCACCACGGTGACCTTGATGGCGACCACGATCGCTGTGATCCGGGCCGAGAGTTTCGTCCCGACGACCAGGATCGCGGTCAGCGCCAGGATCAGCAGGAAGGCCAGCAGGTCGAAGTGGCCTCCGGCGTCAGGGCCGGACAGTGCGGTGGGCAGGTCCCAGCCCAGGTTGGTGTGCATCAGGTGGCGCACGTACCCGGACCAGCCGACCGCCACCACGGCGGTGCCCAGCGCGAATTCGAGCACGAGGTCCCAGCCGATGATCCAGGCGGGCAGCTCGCCGATCGAGGCGTACGAGAAGGTGTACGCCGAACCGGCCACCGGCACGGTGGACGCGAACTCGGCGTAGCAGAGGGCCGCGAGGGCGCAGACGATGCCGGCCACCACGAACGACAGGGACGTGGCCGGGCCGGCGTTGTTGCGGGCCGCGATGCCCGTGAGGACGAAGATGCCGGTGCCGATGATGACACCCACACCGAACACCGTCAGGTCCCAGGCGGAGAGCGACTTGCGGAGCGCGTGTTCCGGCTCCTCCGTGTCACGGATGGACTGCTCCACCGTCTTGGTGCGGAAGGGGCTGTTCATATCCCTGCTCACCGACACACCTCCGAACAGGTGTCGACGCACGCGAACGGGCCGGGAGGCCCACCCTTCAAGGGTGATCTCCCGGCCCGTGACGTGCAACCGCGCGGCGATCTAGGGGGTGTCCGTCCTAGTCGACGGCGGCGGCCGGCTCGCTGTCGTAACGGCCGTCCAGCTTGGCGACCAGGCCGGTGACCTGGCGCGCGATGTCCGGAGCGGTCAGCCCGATCTCGGCCATGACCTCCTTGCGCGTCGCGTGGTCGAGGAAGCGCTGCGGGATGCCGAAGTCGCGCAACGGTACGTCGACGCCCGCGTCCCGCAGGGCCTGCGCGACGGCCGAGCCCACACCGCCGGTGCGGCCGTTGTCCTCGACGGTGACGACCACGCGGTGGCGGTCCGCCAGGGGCGCCAGCGCCTCGTCCACCGGCTTGACCCAGCGGGGGTCGACCACGGTGGTGGAGATGCCCTGCTTGTCCAGCAGGTCGGCGATCTCCAGGCACATCGGGGCGAGCGCGCCGACCGAGACGAGCAGTACGTCCGGACGGGTGACCTCGGCCGACGGGGAGCGCAGCACGTCCATGCCGCCGATGCGGCCGACGGCCGGGACGGCCGGGCCGACGACGCCCTTGGAGAAGCGGACCACGGTCGGCGCGTCCTTCACCAGGACGGCCTCGTTCAGCTGCGCGCGCAGCTGCTCGGCGTCGCGCGGGGCGGCGAGCCGCAGGCCCGGGACGACCTGGAGGATGGACATGTCCCACATGCCGTTGTGGGAGGCGCCGTCGGTGCCGGTGACACCGGCGCGGTCCAGGACGAAGGTGACCCCGCACTTGTGCAGGGCCACGTCCATCAGGACCTGGTCGAAGGCGCGGTTGAGGAAGGTGGCGTACACCGCGAAGACCGGGTGCGCGCCGCCGGTCGCCAGGCCCGCCGCCGAAGTGGCGCCGTGCTGCTCGGCGATGCCGACGTCGAAGATGCGGTCGGGGTAGGCGTCCGCGAACTTCTTCAGGCCGACGGGCTGGAGCATGGCCGCGGTGATCGCGACGATGTCCTTGCGCTCCTTGCCGAGCTTGACCATCTCGTCGGCGAAGACGGAGGTCCAGCTGGCGGCGTCGGTGCTGACGGGCAGACCGGTGTCCGGGTGGATGACGCCGACCGCGTGGAAACGGTCCGCCTCGTCCTGGACGGCCGGCTCGTAGCCCCGGCCCTTCTGGGTGAGGCAGTGCACGATGACCGGGCCGCTGAAGCGCTTGGCGCGCTGCAGGGCGGACTCCAGGGCCTCGATGTCGTGGCCGTCGATGGGGCCGATGTACTTCAGGCCCAGGTCCTCGAACATGCCCTGCGGGGCGATGAAGTCCTTCAGGCCCTTCTTCGCCCCGTGCAGGGTCTCGTAGAGGGGCTTGCCGACGACCGGGGTGCGCTCCAGCAGGTCCTTGCCGCGGGCGAGGAAACGCTCGTAGCCGTCCGTGGTGCGCAGGGTCGCCAGGTGGTTCGCGAGACCGCCGATGGTGGGGCCGTACGAGCGTTCGTTGTCGTTGACCACGATGACGAGGGGGCGGTCCTTGGCGGCGGCGATGTTGTTCAGCGCCTCCCAGGCCATGCCGCCGGTCAGCGCGCCGTCACCGATGACGGCGGCGACGTGGTGGTCCTCGCGGCCGAGCACCTCGTTGGCCTTGGCGATGCCGTCGGCCCAGCCCAGCACGGTGGAGGCGTGCGAGTTCTCGATCACGTCGTGGTCGGACTCGGCGCGCGAGGGGTAGCCGGACAGGCCGCCCTTCGTGCGCAGGCCCGCGAAGTCCTGGCGGCCCGTGAGCAGCTTGTGGACGTAGGCCTGGTGGCCCGTGTCGAAGAGGACCTTGTCCTTGGGCGAATCGAAGACCCGGTGCAGGGCGATCGTCAGTTCGACCACCCCGAGGTTGGGGCCGAGGTGCCCGCCGGTCTTGGAGACGGCGTCGACGAGGAAGGACCTGATCTCTGCGGCGAGCTGTTCGAGCTCCTCCTGGCTGAGCCGGTCCAGATCGCGCGGTCCCTTGATGCGGGTCAGCAGCACCCGTGCCTCCTTGCAGTTGCTTGCTGGTCTGTCGAGTCTAATGTTCCGCTCGCGGATGCGGTCATCGGGCCGTCCCGCCCGAGTCACGCCTTTGTCATACATGGACGCACCTGCGTGAAGTCATACCTCACATACGGGCGTATACCCGCACAGACGTACGTGCATATGTACGCACGGATGCCCGGCGCCACACGAGGTGGCACCGGGCATGTGCTGTCGGACGCGTCGGCGGGGTGGCCGTCAGGCGCGTCCGGCCGTCTTCTGCGTCTTACGGGTGACCGAGTCGATCACCACGGTCGCCAGCAGTACCGCACCGGTGATCATGTACTGGATCGGAGTGGCGATGCCCTCCAGGGCCAGACCGTACTGGATCGAGATGATGACCATGACGCCGAGGAGGGCGTTCCAGGTCCGGCCCCGGCCGCCGAAGAGGCTGGTGCCGCCGATGACGGCCGCAGCGATCACGTTCATCAGCAGGTCGCCGGCGCCGGCGCTCTGGTTGGCCGCCGCGATCTTCGAGGCCCAGAAGAGCCCGCCGATGGCGGCGAAGGTGCTGGAGATCGCGAAGACCGTGATCCGGATCCGGGTGACGTTGATGCCCGCACGGCGGGAGGCCTCCACGCTGCCACCGAGAGCGAAAACGTTTCGCCCGAACGTCGTGCGGCGCAGCACGAAGTCCGTGACGACCAGGGCCAGCAGGAAGAGCACCACCGCGAGCGGCAGGCCCTTGTACTGGTTGAACACCACGGCGGGACCGAAGGTGACGACCGCGAGCAGCCCGGTGCGCAGCAGGATCTCGCCGAGCGGCCGGGAGGGCATCCCGGCGGCCTCGCGGCGCCGCGCGTCGAGGAAGCAGGCGAGGAAGTAACCCGCCACCGCGAGCGCGGCCAGCCCGTACGCGACGGCCACGTCCGAGAAGAAGTACGTGGTCAGCTGCCCGACCACGCCGTCGGAGTCGATGTTGATCGTGCCGTTGCTGCCGAGGATCTGCAGCATCGCGCCCAGCCAGAACAACAGGCCCGACAGGGTGACGGCGAAGGCCGGGGCGCCGATCTTGGCGAAGAAGAAGCCGTGGATGCAGCCGATCAGGGCACCACCCACGACGGCGGCCAGGATCGCCAGCCACTCGTTCACCCCGTGGGTGACGGCGAGGACGGCGAACAGCGCGCCCGAAACGCCGCTGACCGAGCCGACCGAGAGGTCGATCTCGCCGAGCAGCAGCACGAAGATGATGCCGATGGCGATCATGCCGGTCGCGGTCATGGTGATCGCGATGTTGGTGAGGTTCTCCGGGGACAGGAAGTTCGAGTTCAGGCTCTGGAAGATGGACCAGATGATGATCAGACCGATGACGACGGGGAGGGAACCCAGGTCGCCGGCCTTCATCTTGCGCTTGAACTCGCCCACGTATCCGGCGAGGCCCTGCTCCCTGACGAGCAGGCGGGGGTCCACGGCGGGGATCGCGTCGTGCGCGGCCGCGGGGTTCACCGGGTCGATGTGCTCCTGCCGGCCGACGGGGCCGTTGCCCAGTGGACCGGTGGCAGGGTTCTGGGTGCTCACTTGCCGGCCTCCGGGTTGCGGGCCGCCCGGCGGGTCACGGCGTTGTCCGTGGCCCCGGTGATGGCGGAGATGATCTCTTCCTGCGAGGTGTCGGCGACCTTGAAGACGCCGTTGTTGCGGCCCAGCCGCAGGACCGCCACCTTGTCGGCCACGGCCTTCACATCGGCCATGTTGTGGCTGATGAGGATGACGGCGTGGCCGCGCTCGCGCAGCCGCTCCACCAGGTCGAGCACCTGTGCGGTCTGCTCGACGCCGAGGGCGGCGGTCGGCTCGTCGAGGATGACGAGTTGCGGCTCGCCCAGCATGGAGCGGGCGATCGCCACGGTCTGGCGCTGACCGCCGGAGAGCGAGGCGATGGGGATCCGGACACTGGGGATCCGGATGGACAGGGTGGTCAGGAGCTCGCGGGCGCGGCGCTCCATCTCCACCTCGTCGAGGACTCCGCGGCGCTTGAGCTCGCGGCCGAGGAAGAGGTTGCCGACGACGTCGATGTTGTCGCACAGCGCCAGGTCCTGGTAGACCGTCGCGATGCCGAGGTTCTGGGCGTCGTGCGGCTTGCCTATGGAGACCGGGCGGCCTTCCCACTCGATGACGCCGTCGTCGATGGGGTGCACGCCGGCGATCGTCTTGACCAGCGTGGACTTGCCGGCTCCGTTGTCGCCTACCAGGGCGACCACTTCACCGGAGTGGATCTCGAGTTCTACGTCGGTCAGGGCCTGAACGGCGCCGAACCGCTTCGAGACCCCTCGCAACGCCAGCACGGGCGCAGCGGACACATGAACCATCTCCTTCGCCGCCTGACCGGCGGGGATGTCGTGCAAAAGAGCAGGAGCGGGGCGAACGGGGGAATGAGGGGTTGTCCGGCACCCCGCGCATGGCGGGGGAAAAGGCGCGGAGCGCCGGACAGGCAGGGGGCCGGCTCCGCGAGGGAGGCGGCGAGGGGCCTTACTTCAGGCCGATGGCGGCGCACGCGGCCGCGTACTTGTCGGTGCAGATCTCGTCGACGGTGTAGACGCCGTCCTTGACGACGGTGTCCTTGATGTTGTTCTTGGTGAGCGAGACGACCGGGATCAGCACGGACGCGACGCCCTTGGCGCTCGGGCTGTCGACCGTGGAGGTGCCGCCCGCCTTCTCGCCCTTGGCGAGGGCGACGGCCATCTTCGCGGCGGCCTCGGCCTCGGGGGCGTACGGCTTGTAGACGCTCATGAACTGCTCGCCCGCCACGATCCGCTGCACACCGGCGAGTTCGGCGTCCTGACCGGTGACCGGGGGCAGGGGGGAGAGGCCGGCCGCCTTGAGGGCGGTGATGATGCCGCCGGCCATGCCGTCGTTGGCGGAGTAGACGCCGATGACCTTGTCCTTGCCGAGGGCCGAGAGCGCGCCCGCCATGTTGGTGTTGGCGTTCTCCGGCTTCCACTCGACGGTGTCGTACTCCTTGCCGACGTTCACCTTGCCGTCGAGGACGGAGTGCGCGCCCTTCTTGAACAGCGCGGCGTTCGGGTCGGTGACGGAGCCGTTCATCATGACGATCTGGCCGTCCTTGGCCTTGTCGCCCAGCGCCTCCAGGAGCGCCTTGCCCTGGACCTTGCCGACCTCTTCGTTGTCGAAGGAGGTGTACGCGTCGATCGGGCCCTCGGCCAGGCGGTCGTAGGCGACGACCGGAATGCCGGCGTCCTTGGCCTTCTTGACCGAGCCGGCGATGGCCTTGGAGTCCACGGCGTCGACGATCAGGACGTCCACCTTGTTGGTGATCATCGTGTCGATCTGGGAGTTCTGCGTGGTCGCGTCCTGCTTGGCGTTGGCGTAGACGACCTCGCCCTTGCCGTTGGTCAGCGCCTTGACCTGCTTCTCGATGAGCGGCTTGTCGAACTTCTCGTAGCGCGCGGTCTGGTTCTCCGGCAGGAGCAGACCGACCTTGATCGCGTCGCCCTTCGCGGCGCCGGAGGACTCCTTGGTCCCGCCTCCGGCCTCCTTGGCGCTGCCACAGGCGGCGAGGGAGACGGCCATGGCACCAGCGGCGACGGCAACAGCGGTTCTGCGCATACGCGTGTTCATTACTTGAACCTCCCTGACGAGGCCGCAACACTGCGGCCGAGGTGGATGTGAGTCAACCCCGGCCGCGTTTTGCCGTCAAGGAGTGAATCCTTAACGAGATGACAACGGTGCCATCCGTTATCTACCTGAAGACAAGACGGCGGGAGCTCGCACTCCACTTCCATGGTCCGACAAAAGCGTCGAATCGCCCATTTCGCTGAGTACGAGGGCCAACGCGCCCAGTACCTCCGCGCGGCCGCCGAGGGAGCCCGTGAGCACGGACAACTGCCGCGCGGCGCTCGGGATCGCGTACCTCCCCACTGATTCACGGATGGGGGCCAGCACGAGTTCACCGGCGTCCGCCAGCGAGCCGCCCAGCACCACCCGGCTCGGGTTCAGGAGGTTGCACAGACTGGCCACGCCGCTGCCGATGTGGCGGCCCACGTCCGTGATCACCCGGCGGCAGCCCGGGTCCCCGCCGCGGGCCAGCTCGACCACCCGCTCCATCGTCAACTCCGGTCCGTGCGTGCCCTGGAGGAGCGGCAGTACGTAACGCGCCGCGGCGAAGGTCTCCAGGCAGCCGCGGTTGCCGCAGCGGCAGACGGGGCCCGATTCGTCGAGCGTGATGTGCCCGATCTCGCCCGCGGTGCCCCCCGGTCCGCGGTAGATCTGCCCGTTGATCACCAGGCCGGAGCCCACGCCGCTGGCGACCTTGATGTAGGCCAGGTCCTTCACCCCGCGCCCGCTCCCCCATACGAGTTCACCGAGGGCCCCGAGGTTCGCGTCGTTGTCCACGTAGACCGGCACTCCGAGGCGGCGCGCGAGCTCCTCGCGGGGGTTGATGCCCGCCCAGCCCGGCAGGATCGCGGTCGAGCCCAGCGTTCCGGACTCCACGTCGATGGGGCCGGGGACGCCTAGCCCCACGCCGATGACCTTCTCCAGGCCGACGCCTATGTCCGCGACCAGCCGCCCGACCAGCGATTCCGCCAGGTCGAAGCCGTCCGTCCAGGAAGCGTCGACGTCCAGCGGCTCCGCCTTCTCGGCGAGCACCTGGTGGGCGAGGTTGCCGACCGCCACCCGCAGGTGGGTGTGGCCGAAGTCGACGCCGATGACGATCCCCGCGTCACCGCTGAGCGAGACGCTGCGCGCCCGCCGCCCGCCGGCCGAGGTGTCGGTGACCTCGACGGTCCCGCCGTCCTTGAGTTCCCGGACGATGTTGGAGACCGTGGCCGCCGACAGTCCGGTGGTGCGGGCGATCTCCGCCTGGGTCAGCGAACCCGAGAGCCGCACCGCCCGCACGACCCGTTCGAGATTCGCGCGATGCAGCGAGGACTGCGATCCGGGAGTCTGCACGACTCATCCACTCCTGCCCATAAGCGACGGCCAGCGTCGCCCCCCGGCCGGGAACCGTCGTGGCTTCTCGCCCCGAGACCCCGGCGTCTCTCCAACTTGTGAACCTTAAGTCGAGCCTTTGCGCATCGGCACGTCAAGAGGGTGACGCACCACGAAACGGCCGTTCCCGGCCAAAAGGGGGAGAGAACCGGTCGCCGTGATCGTGTTACGGTCGACGAGGCGCCGGTCCTCTGCGGCCTTTCCGGCCGGATCGGGCGCCATGTCTTGACGGCGCTATGCGAGGAGGTGTTCGGGATGAGTCCCGATCGAAGTCTTCGCTGCGCTCCCGTCCGCTGACCCCTCGTGATCGGCTGACCCTCCGTCGAGCTGCGCACGGCCGCGGTACGCCGCGCTTCCGTGCTCTTCAGTATTCCCTCCGCATGCCCTGACTGTCCTGTCAGGCATGTGTCACCCATGCCCACCGGCGCCGAGCGGCCTCCCGTACCGCCCCGCGCCGACCCATGACCACTCCACGTGACCGCGCGGCTTCGTGCTGCCCGGACGCCGTGGAGGGAGGTATTCGTCATGACCATGCTCACCCCCCGTACCCCGACGAAGCTCGCACCGCCGGGCCGGACCCGCCGCGAGCGCAAGGCCGCCGAGCTGGAGTCCCGTACCCGGCTCGTCGGCGAGCGCCTCGCCGGGACCAGCGCCCGCCCGCGCGCCCTGGTCCTCCAGGACGTGGACTCCTCCCTGGACGGCCTCACCCGCGCCGAGGCCGCGCTGCGCCTGGAACGCCACGGTGCCAACACCGTCGCCCAGGAGCGCACCCCCGCCTGGTTCGTCCAGCTCGCGAAGGCGTACTGGAACCCCTTCATCGGCGTCCTGGTCTTCCTGGCCGCCGTCATGTACTGGCAGGACCCGGCGGATCCGGGCGTCGTCATCCTCTCCGTGATGGTGGGGATCAGCGGGCTGCTGCGCTTCTGGCAGGAGTACCGCTCGGGCCGGGCCGCCGACGCGCTGAAGCAGCTCGTCACCACGACCTGCGCGGTACAGCGCCGGGCCGGCAGCGGATCCGCGCCCACCACCTTCGAGGTGCCGATGGACCAGGTCGTCCCGGGCGACGTGGTCAAGCTGGCCGCCGGGGACCTGATCCCCGCCGACCTGAGGCTGATCGCCTCCAAGGACCTGATGGTCGGCCAGGCCGCCCTGTCCGGCGAGTCCCTGCCCGTCCCCAAGGCCGACACCCGCACGGACGACCTCGGCCAGCGGGAGACCACCGACCCGGTCGAGGCCGACAACCTCTGCCTGATGGGGACCTCGGTCACCTCCGGCACCGCCACCGGAGTCGTCGTCGCCACCGGCTCCGACACCTACTTCGGCTCGATGGCCGGCTCGCTCGTCGGGGAGCGCCCGCAGACCAACTTCGACCACGGCGTGCGCAGGGTCAGCTTCCTGCTGATCCGCTTCATGCTGGTCATGGTCCCGGTGGTCTTCATGGTCAACGGCCTGACCAAGGGCGACTGGGACGAGGCCTTCCTCTTCGGCATCGCCGTCGCCGTCGGGCTGACCCCCGAGATGCTCCCGATGGTCGTCTCCGCCAACCTGGCGCGCGGCGCGGTCGCCATGTCCAGGCGCAAGGTGGTCGTCAAGCGGCTGGGCGCCATCCAGAACCTGGGCGCGATGGACGTGCTCTGCACGGACAAGACCGGAACCCTCACCGAGGACCGGATCGTCCTCGACCGCTACCTGGACGTGCACGGCGAGGAGGACGACGAGGTACTGGAGTACGGCTACCTCAACGCGCACTTCCAGACGGGCCTGAGGAACCTGATGGACCAGGCGGTCATCGACCGCGTGGGCGAGGCCGAGGAGGTTGTCGTCGACGCGCGGTTCTCGATGGTCGACGAGATCCCCTTCGACTTCGCCCGGCGCCGGATGTCCGTCGTCCTGGACCGCAGGTCCCTGGTGGGCGACCGCGGCCGCCCCGAACACGTCATGATCACCAAGGGTGCGGTCGAAGAGGTCCTGGAGCTCTGCACCCACATGCGGGACCGCGGTGAGAGGGTCGAGCTGACCGAGCAGCTGCGGTGGCACGTCACCCGGATCGCCGAGGACAACAACCGCCGCGGCCTGCGCGTCCTCGCCGTCGCCACCCGCACGGTCGAGCACCCGCGCGACACCTACACGGTCGCCGACGAGGACGGGCTGACGCTGGTCGGCTTCCTCGCCTTCCTCGACCCGCCGAAGGCGGATGCCGCCCGGGCCCTGCGGGGGCTCGCCGACAAGGGCATCGCGGTGAAGGTGGTCACCGGCGACAACGACCTCGTGGCCGCCCGGGTCTGCGCCGACGTCGGCATCGAGGTCGGACACGTGGTGCTCGGCGCCGAGACCGACGCCCTCGACGAGACGGAACTGCGCGAACTGGCCGCCCGTACGACGGTCTTCGCCAAGGTCAACCCGGTCCAGAAGGCCCGCATCGTACGGGCCCTGCAGGCCGGTGGGCACACCGTCGGCTTCCTCGGGGACGGCATCAACGACGCGGCGGCGCTGCGCGACGCCGACGTCGGCATCTCGGTGGACACGGCCGTCGACATCGCCAAGGAGTCGGCGGACATCATCCTGCTGGAGAAGGACCTGACCGTCCTGGAGCAGGGCGTCCTCCAGGGCCGCACCACCTTCGGCAACACGATCAAGTACATCAAGATGACGGCCTCGTCGAACTTCGGCAACGTCTTCTCGGTGCTGGTGGCGAGTGCCTTCATCCCCTTCCAGCCGATGCTCGCGATCATGCTCCTGGTCCAGAACCTGGTCTACGACATCGCGCAGCTGGCGACCCCGTGGGACCGGATGGACGAGGAGTACCTCCGCAAGCCCCGCAACTGGGACGCCAAGGGCATCTTCCGCTTCATGGTCACCATCGGCCCCATCAGCTCGATCTTCGACATCGCGATGTTCGTGATCATGTGGAACGTCTTCGCCGCCAACAGCGAGGCGAGCCAGTCCCTCTTCCAGTCCGGCTGGTTCATCGAGGGCCTGCTCTCGCAGACCCTGATCGTCCACATGATCCGCACCCGGAAGATCCCCTTCATCCAGTCCCGCGCCTCCTGGCCGGTGATGGTGATGACGGTCCTCGCGGTGCTGACCGGGCTCTGGCTGCCCTTCTCGCCGCTGGCCTCCTCGCTGGGCTTCGTCGCCCTGCCGGCGAGCTACTTCCCGTGGCTGATCGGCGTGCTCCTCGCCTACTGCACGCTGACCCAGCTCGTGAAGACCTGGTACATCCGCCGGTTCAACACCTGGCTCTGAAGAATGAATTGAACGCGTTCAGCCCGGCCGGCAGTATGGATCCACGACACTGCGGGCCGGGCGGACGTGCTCGTCGCCGCGCCCAGAGGGGGGTGGCCATGCATCAGAAACGGTCGTACGGGCGGATCCTGCTGGTCTCGACCTCGGTGGGCTGTCTGGAGGTCGCACTCGCCGTCGTGGTGGTCCTGCTGTACGTCCGGACACAGCCGCCGCCGGACAGCGCGGTCGACCACACCTCCGTCGCGGCGGCCCTGCTCGACTTCGGCGTGATCGTCGCGGTGATCGCGTTCCTGCTGTCACTGGTCTTCGTACTGCCGGCGGTGGCGCTGGCAGACCTGCTCGGCCGCCGGATCGGCGGACGCGAGGCCTGGTGGTGGGTGCCGCCGACGGTGGCGGCCCTGGTGGCAGCGCCGATCTGGGCCTTCGCCGCGTACAACCACGTGGAGACGCGGCCCGTGCTCGTCTTCTGGGCGGTGGCCACCGCTTCGCTCTCGGTGGGTGGCCTGGTGGCCCGGCCCCGACACCAGCAGTTGGTCCGTCGGGTGGCCCTGTGGGGCACGGCACTGGTGGCGGGAACGGGCCTGTTCGGCGCACTCGGTCTCGCCGTCGGCCTGCTGCCCGCGTACGAGCCGCCGGCGATCGGCCCCGCGACCGTGCCCGGCACCTGGGTCGACCACACCAGTGGAAGGCTGGTGTTCACGCCGGACGGCCGCGTCGTTGCCCACGGCGTCGAAGAGCACGGCCCCGGCGACCACCTCGACAGTCCGTCCCCGCGGTGCTCGGGCTCCGGCACCTGGTCCTACGAACCCGGGAGGGGCGTCCGGACCCAGGAGGTCCGCGTCCACATCCCGGGGTGTTCCTGGTCGGCGTGGTACGTCGGCGGTACCGACCGGGAGCCCCGGATCTACGTGTGGGCGGGGCCCCCGGACTCCGGCGAGAGGTACCAGCTCCGGAAGGTCACTTGAGGGTCGCCGAGGTCAGTCCGGCCTGGATCTGGCGCTGGAAGGAGAGGTAGACCGCCAGCATCGGGATGACGGCGATGGTGGCGCCGGCGAACAGCACCGGCAGGTCCGTCTCGTAGCCCATCTGGTACTGGAGCTGGATCAGGCCCTGGGTGAGCATGTAGCGCTCGGGGTCCGAGCTCGACTGGGGCTGCATCAGCACGGCGGGCAGGATGTACTGGTTCCACTGGCCCAGGACGTTGAATATCCCGACGCTGATCAGGCCGGGCTTGGCCATCGGCAGCATCACCTGGAAGAAGATCCGGGTGTCGGACGCCCCGTCGATGACGGCCGCCTCGTGGATCGCCGTCGGCAGCGTCCGGAAGAACGTGTGCATGAAGAAGACGGTGAAGGGCATCGAGTACGCGACGTACACCAGGATCAGGCCCTGGTAGGTGTTCAGCATGTCGAAGCGCTTGACCATGAAGAAGAGCGGTACGAGCGCCAGGAACACGGGGAACATCGCCCCGCTGACGAAGAAGTAGTAGATGATCCGGTTCCCCGGGAAGGGGTAGCGGGCCAGTACGTACGCGGCCATCGACCCGAACAGCATGGTCAGCGGGACCGAGAAGACCAGCACGATGAGGGTGTGCGCGAAGTAGCCGCCGATGCCCTTGGTCCAGGCCCGGCCGAAGGCGTCGAAATGCCAGTTCGAAGGCCAGCTGAGGGCCGAGCCGCCGATCTGCGCGTCGGTCTTGAAGGCACCGAGGGCGAGCCAGATCAGCGGAAGCACGATCATTATCGCCCAGAGGACGAGGAAGCCGTGCGAGAAGACGTTGAGGACCACGCCCTCGGAACGGCGTCCGCCCGGCTCCTTCGCCCGTCCGGCTCCGCCGGACCGCTCCGCGGCCGATTCGCCCGGAGCCTTGATCACTGTGGTCATGACGGTCTCCCGCTCAGAACTCGATGCGCTCGCGGCGGGTGGCGCGCAGCGTGGTGATGGAGATGATCATGGTCAGGAGCAGCATGACCACGCCCATGGCGCAGGCGTAGCCGCTCTTGCCGAAGTAGAGGAAGTTGCGCATCAGCACCGTCGACATGACCTCGCTGTGGTGGTCGGGTCCGCCGCCGAACTGGCCCGAGGTCATGGTCGACACCAGGACGAACATGTCCATCGCGGCGATGCCCAGATAGACCGCGGAGGTCTGCACAGAGTCCCACAGCAGGGGCAGGGTGACCCTGAAGAAGGTCTGGGCGCGTCCGGCGCCGTCGAGCAGCGCGGCCTCGTAGATGTCCCTGGGCACGGACTGCATGGCCGCGGAGAACAGGACGAGGTAGAAGCCGACGCCGTGCCAGACGACGACGAGCAGCAGGCACCACAGGACGAAGTTCGGCTCGTTGAGCCATTCGACGGGGTGCTGCGGGGAGATCAGGCCGAGCTTGATGAGGAAGCCGTTGAGCAGGCCGCCCTCGTCGCTCCGGTAGATCGCGCCGAAGAGCACGGCGAGGATGGCGAGGGAGAGGACCTGCGGGAAGAAGTAGACGACCTTGTAGAGGCGCGATCCGGCGACCCCCTGGACCCCGCCGGCGCCACCGCGCCCTCCCGCGTTCACCATGAAGGCGAAGAAGAGGGCGAGCAGGATCGTGATCACGGGGACGAACACCACGAGCAGCAGGTTGTGCCAGAGCGCGCCGCGGAAGACCTCGTCCTCCAGCAGGGCCGAGTAGTTGTCCAGGCCGACGAAGTCGAACACCGGTGACTGGCCGGACCAGTTGGTGAAGGAGTATCCGAACGTCTGTACGTACGGCCAGATGACGAAGGTCAGGTACAGCGCGAGGGGTGCGAAGAGGAAGGCGGCGATGAAGCCCCCCTTCCTTCCCCCCTGGGCTACGTGGCTCATGGTGTCCGTCCCCCGCAGTGGTCAGCTGCGCTTGTTGTTCTTGGCGTTCGGGTCCTTGGCCGCCTTGTCCACCGCGGCCTGGGCCCGCTTGATCCACTCCTTGGGCTGGATCCGTTGGGCCATCAGCTCATTGGACGCGTTCTGGATCTCGATGTCCATTTCGCTGTACCACTCGGTGTACAGGTAGCCGAAGGTGTTGGAGCCCGCGCTCTTGACGGCCTCCACCGCCGACTGGGTGCCCGGACGGAGTTTGATCTTCGGGTCGACGCCGTCCTTGACGACGGTGAGCGAGTTGGCCTGCTGGGCGAAGATCGAAGACCACTCGCGGGACAGCATCGAGCGGAGGAACTCCAGGCCCGCGGCCTTGTTGGCGGCCTTCTCCGGCACGATGAAGGGCTCGCCCGCGTTCGCCCGGATGGCCTCGAAGGGGAGCTTGCTGTCGGCGAGCAGCGGCACCGGCAGGAACTTCATGTCGAAGTCCTCCGGGGTCTGCTTGAGCTGCTCGTTCTCCAGCCAGGATCCGGAGGGGATGAAGGCCGCCTTGTACTGGTTCCAGGCCGTCTGGGATTCCGTGTGGGTGAGGCCGTTGGTGCCCGGCATCAGCAGGCCCTTCTCGACCACCTCGTAGACCGCCTCGACGGCGGCGAGGGCCGCCGGATTGCCCTCGAAGGCGTTGGGCTCCAGGTTGTCGATCGCCTTCATGGCCTCCAGACCGCCCTTCTTGGCGATCAGGTCCATGATGACGACGTTGATGTAGTACGGGAACTTGCCCTGGTGGGCGAGGCCGCCGATGCCCGCTTCCTTCGCCTTGGTGCAGACCGCCAGGAACTCGTCCCAGGTCTTCGGGGCCGTCCAGCCCTTCTCCTTGAAGAGCTTGCCGGAGTACCAGAGGCCGAAGACGGTGTACACGTAGTTCAGCGCGACGAACTTGCCGCCCTGGGTGCCCTGTTCGACGGTGCCGGCGATGAGGGTGTCGCGGACCTTCTTGGACGGGTCGTCGAGCGAGGGCGCGTCGAGCACCGAGGCGAGGTCGGCGAGCTGACCGCCCTTGACCAGCACGTCCAGCTTGATCTGCTGGGCTCCCGCGTCGTCGACGACGTCCGGCGGGTTGCCCGCGTTGAAGCGCGGCTGGAGCTTGGCGGTGATCTCCTGGGTGCCCAGGTGCTCGCTGGTGGTGCCCCACTTCTTGTCGAAGGCGGCTTCCCAGGCCTTCGCGTAGTCGTCGCCGAAGCCGCCCTTGAAGACCACGATGTCGAGCTTGCCGCCCTTGGCGACGCCGAACGGGTTCTCCTTGGTCACCGGCGCCTTGTCCGGGCCCTTCGTGGACTCCTCGCCGCCGGAGGCGCAGGCGGACAGGAAGCTCATCGTCGGCACCGTGATGAGTCCGAGTGCTGCGGAACGCTTGATCAGATCGCGGCGGCCGAGGCCTTCACCCGTGGATCCCATGCTCATGTCCTCGCCTTCGTCAGAAGTGTGAAGGAGGCCGGGAGTCACGGCGGTTGCCGTGCATGCGGACATCTCCGCAGGTCCCCGCCCATCCCCCGGTCCGGGCCGTTCGTCTCGCGGTGATCCGGACGCGCACAGGTATAGTCCACTTCCGCTCGTGTGAGCAAGATCATGCACACGGATGGCCGTCACTTTTCCGAGTTGATACCTGTCCGTCATCTGGGACCGCCCCCGGAAAAGCGGAAGGGCCGCACCCCCTTGACGGGGATGCGGCCCTTTTGGCGCCGCCGTGCTCAGTGGTGACTAGCCACGGATGAGGTTGCGGAGCACGTACTGCATGATGCCGCCGTTGCGGTAGTAGTCCGCCTCACCGGGGGTGTCGATGCGGACGACCGCGTCGAAGGAGACACCGGTGTCGGTGGTCACCTTGACCGTGCGCGGGGTGGTGCCGTTGTTCAGCTCCTCCACACCGGTGAAGGAGAAGGTCTCCTCGCCGGTGAGGCCCAGGGAGGCCGCGGTGGCACCCTCGGGGAACTGCAGGGGCAGGACGCCCATGCCGATCAGGTTGGAGCGGTGGATGCGCTCGTAGGACTCGGCGATGACGGCCTTGACGCCGAGCAGCGCGGTGCCCTTGGCCGCCCAGTCGCGGGAGGAGCCGGAGCCGTACTCCTTGCCCGCCAGGATGACCAGCGGGATGCCGGCGGCCTGGTAGTTCTGGGAGGCGTCGTAGATGAAGGAGACCGGCGCGTCCGGGGCGGTGAAGTCGCGGGTGAAGCCGCCCTCGGTGCCCGGCGCGATCTGGTTGCGCAGGCGGATGTTGGCGAACGTACCGCGGATCATGACCTCGTGGTTGCCGCGGCGGGAACCGTACGAGTTGAAGTCGCGGCGCTCGACGCCGTGCTCCGTGAGGTACTTGCCGGCCGGGGTGTCGGCCTTGATCGCACCGGCCGGGGAGATGTGGTCGGTGGTGACCGAGTCGCCCAGCTTCGCCAGCACGCGCGCGCCGGCGATGTCGGAGACCGGGGTGGTCTCCATCGTCATGCCCTCGAAGTAAGGGGGCTTGCGGACGTAGGTGGACTGCGGGTCCCACTCGAAGGTGTTGCCGGTCGGGATCGACAGCGCCTGCCACTGGGCGTCGCCCGCGAAGACGTCCTGGTAGGACTTGGAGAACATGTCCTCGCCGATGGCGTTGGCGACGACGTCGTTGACCTCGGCCTCGGAGGGCCAGATGTCCTTGAGGAAGACCGGGTTGCCCTCGGTGTCGGTGCCGATGGCGTCCGTCGTGATGTCCACCTTCATGGAGCCCGCGATGGCGTACGCGACGACCAGCGGCGGGGAGGCCAGGTAGTTCATCTTGACGTCGGGGTTGATGCGGCCCTCGAAGTTGCGGTTGCCCGAGAGGACCGAGGTGACCGCGAGGTCGTGCTCGTTGATCGCCTTCGAGATCTCCTCGTCCAGCGGACCGGAGTTGCCGATGCAGGTGGTGCAGCCGTACCCGACGAGGTTGAAGCCCATCTTGTCGAGGTACGGGGTCAGGCCGGCCTTGTCGAAGTAGTCGGTGACGACCTTCGAGCCCGGGGCCAGGGTGGTCTTGACCCAGGGCTTCCGGGACAGGCCCTTCTCGACCGCCTTCTTGGCCACGAGCGCCGCGGCGACCATGACGTAGGGGTTCGAGGTGTTGGTGCAGGAGGTGATCGCGGCGACGGTGACGGCGCCGTGGTCGATCTCGAAGGAGGTGCCGTCGGCCAGGGTGACCTGGGTCGGGCGGGTCGGCACGCCGTTGGTGGCGGCCGGGGCGTCGGAGGCCGGGAAGGACTCCTTGCCCGCCTCGTCGGCGTCGTCAACGTAGTTGAGGACGTCCACCGCGAACTGCTGCGCGGCGTTGGCGAGGATGATGCGGTCCTGCGGGCGCTTCGGGCCGGCGATGGAGGGGACGACCGTGGAGAGGTCGAGCTCCAGCTTCTCGGAGAAGTCCGGCTCGGCGGCCGGGTCCAGCCACAGGCCCTGCTCCTTGGCGTACGCCTCGACGAGCGCGACCTGCTGCTCGGAGCGGCCGGTGAGCTTGAGGTACTTCAGGGTCTCGCCGTCGATCGGGAAGATCGCGGCGGTGGAGCCGAACTCCGGCGACATGTTGCCGATGGTGGCGCGGTTCGCGAGGGAGGTGGCGGCGACGCCCTCACCGTAGAACTCGACGAACTTGCCGACGACGCCGTGCTTGCGCAGCATCTCGGTGATGGTGAGCACCAGGTCGGTGGCGGTCGTGCCGGTGGGCAGCTCGCCGGTCAGCTTGAAGCCGACGACGCGCGGGATCAGCATGGAGACCGGCTGGCCGAGCATCGCGGCCTCGGCCTCGATGCCGCCGACGCCCCAGCCCAGCACGCCCAGGCCGTTGACCATGGTGGTGTGCGAGTCGGTGCCGACGAGGGTGTCGGGGTACGCCTGGCCGTTACGGACCATGACCGTGCGGGCCAGGTGCTCGATGTTGACCTGGTGGACGATGCCGGTGCCCGGGGGGACGACCTTGAAGTCGTCGAAGGCGGTCTGGCCCCAGCGCAGGAACTGGTAGCGCTCCTTGTTGCGGCCGTACTCCAGCTCGACGTTCTGGGCGAACGCGTCCTTGGTGCCGAACTTGTCGGCGATGACGGAGTGGTCGATGACCATCTCGGCGGGCGAGAGCGGGTTGATCTTCGCCGGGTCGCCGCCGAGCTCCTTGACGGCCTCGCGCATGGTGGCGAGGTCGACGACGCAGGGCACACCGGTGAAGTCCTGCATGATCACACGGGCCGGCGTGAACTGGATCTCCTGGCTGGGCTGTGCCTGGGAGTCCCAGCCGCCGAGCGCCCGGATGTGGTCGGCGGTGATGTTCGCGCCGTCCTCGGTGCGGAGCAGGTTCTCCAGCAGGACCTTCAGGCTGTAGGGAAGGCGCGCGGCGCCCTCGACCTTGTCCAGCCGGAAGATCTCGTACGACTCGTCGCCCACCTGCAGCGTGCTGCGGGCGTCGAAGCTGTTCGCCGACACGACAGTCTCCTTCATGCATGAATTCGCGCGTAATTACCGCATCCTGCCGCCACGCCCCTGGGCCAATCCGCTAAGGTAAGGCTAAGTTAGGTAACCCTTACCAGCGGGGGCGGCTGCGGTTCGCCTTCGGCAGATATCTCGATGTCGAGATAACTCTAGTACATGTCCGGGGGCAGGGACGAGGCGCGCACCCTCAGGCCCGCCGGGACGGTCAGTCGACCGGTCGCTTCCGCATGCCCCGATTCCACCAACGCGACCAGCGCCGACATCGCCGGCGCGCCGGTCCGCTCCGGGTTCGGGGTGACGGTGATCACGGGCGGATCGCTCTGCGCGTACACCGGATCCTCGCTCGCGCAGACCAGCAGGAGGTCCGCGGGTATGCGGATCCCGTGGCGTGCGGCGGCGGCCAGGACCTGGCGGCCGCCCGCGGCGTGGTCACCGTCCCGCCACGCGTCGTCCGGCAGGGGCGCGCCGGGCCGGCGGCGGGTGCCGTCGGCGAGGCGGCCGGTGCCGGACAGCGCGTACGAGACGGTCGCGGTGGAGAGCTCCGCGGCGCGCGCGATGTCGGCGATGGTGGGTCCTGGCACGCGGGTCATCGTACGGATTTCGTCGTCCGGGGTGGGTTTTGACCAAGGAGTCAATCAAAAGGTGTCCCGGCCGCACCGAATGATCGGAGTGGCCATGGCCTCTCACGCGGTCGTGCCGAGGAGGCCGGACCCGAGGCGGCCGTGCCCGAGGGGGCGGTCGCGCCCCTCACCCGAGGAGGTCGTGCCGCTTCGCCCAGGAGTTGACCGCGGCAGCGATCTCCTCGGGCCGG
Source organism: Streptomyces sp. NPDC096339 (assembly GCF_044762985.1). Lineage (NCBI taxonomy): Bacteria > Bacillati > Actinomycetota > Actinomycetes > Kitasatosporales > Streptomycetaceae > Streptomyces > Streptomyces sp. NPDC096339. Next base: position 118,292 of record NZ_JBIWFI010000006.1, read on the forward strand.
TCCTCCGGGCAGAGGTGGGCCGCCCGCCCGCAGTACTCCGTCTCCAGCGCGGAGACGTTCTCCTCGCACCACGCGATGTGCGCGGGGCCGACCATCAGCACGGGCCCGCCGTCGAAGGTGAGCAGCAGCTTGGGCACCTCCGGACTGGCGGCCAGCCAGGCGTCGTACCTCTCGACCACGGCGACCACGTCCGCCGGGTCGCCGTCGATCGGCAGGGAGCGGGCCCAGCGGAGCATGGGGAGCCGGCTCTCGGGGGTCGGGTAGGGGGCGGCGTAGACGGCGTGGTCGGCCTCGCTCAGGGAGCTCATCATCGTCTTGCCGATGCTGTCCTCGATGAAGAGGTTCCGCTCCAGCACCATCTCCTCCCCCACACCCGGGGTGCGTATCGCCTCGAACCGGGCGCGCCCCTCGGGCGAGTACTCGTCCCAGCCCATCGGCCGCAGGATCGTCTCCATGAAGGCGATCCCGAGGACCCGCTCCGGATGCCGGGTGGCCCAGTCGAAGGCGAGCGCACCGCCCCAGTCCTGGCCGACCAGGACGACCCGGTCCAGCCCGAGGGCCTCGAACCAGGCGTCCAGGTAACGGGCGTGGTCCTCGAAGCGGTACTCCCCGCCGGGCTTGCCGGAACGGCCCATGCCGATGAGGTCCGGGGCGAGGACGCGGGCCGGCCCCTCGATCCGGGGCAGTACGCCGCGCCACAGGTGGGAGGAGGTGGGGTTGCCGTGCAGGAAGACGAAGGGAACGCCTTCGGGGTTACCCGCTTCCTCGTAGTACATCGTCGAGTCGAGCACGTCGATCGTGGCCATGGGAGGCCCCTTCCAGTATTCGTTCGGATGACTAACGTTGGTGACACAAACGAATGTAAACCGTTGGTGCCACTAACGCAAGGGCTACCATCACCCCCATGACCACCCACGAGAACGAGGCCGTCCCGGCACGCCTGCGGGGACTCCCCAGCCGACTGCTCGCCCAGGCCTCGACCCACGCGCAGCGCCTGGTGACGGAAAGCCTCGGAAGCGCAGATGCGCATAAATGGCATTACGCGGTATTGGTCGCACTGGAGGAATCCGGGCCGGTGAGCCAGGCGGCACTGAGCGCCCGCACCGGCATCCACACCAGCGACCTCGTCGGCGTCCTCAACGAATTGGCCGGGCGCGAACTGGTGGAGCGGACCCCCGACCCCGCGGACCGGCGGCGCAACGTCATCACCCTCACGCCGCCCGGCCGGCGCCGACTCCGCAAGCTGGAACAACTGCTCGACGCCACGCAGGAGGAACTGCTCGCTCCCCTGTCCACACCCGAACGGGAGCAGCTCGTCCGACTCCTCGCCCGCCTCGTCGAGCATCACGCCACGAGCGGCCCCACTATGGGACCTGACAGTCAATAACACCCAAATGCCACACCCGTCGCGATCAACATCTCATATCTGAGATACGGTGCACCCATGGCAGACGATTACCTCGTACGCATCGGCAAGCTCATCCGTGACGCCCGGCAACACCGTGGCTGGACGCAGAGTCAACTCGCAGACGCCCTGGGCACGAGCCAGAGCGCAGTGAACCGGATCGAGCGCGGCAACCAGAACATCAGCCTTGAGATGATCGCCCGCATCGGCGAAGCGCTCGACAGCGAAATCGTCTCCCTGGGCTACGCCGGCCCGATGCACCTGCGCGTCGTCGGCGGCCGCCGCCTGTCCGGCGCCATCGACGTCAAGACGAGCAAGAACGCGTGCGTCGCCCTGCTGTGCGCCTCGCTCCTCAACAAGGGTCGTACGGTGCTGCGCCGCGTGGCCCGCATCGAGGAGGTCTACCGCCTCCTGGAGGTCCTGAACTCCATCGGCGTCCGCACCCGCTGGATCAACGACGGCGTGGACCTGGAGCTCGTCCCGCCGGCCCGCCTCGACATGGATGCCATCGACGCGGACGCGGCCGTCCGCACGCGCAGCATCATCATGTTCCTCGGCCCCCTGCTCCACCGCATGGACCGCTTCCGCCTGCCGTACGCCGGCGGCTGCGACCTCGGCACCCGCACCATCGAGCCCCACATGATCGCCCTCCGCCGCTTCGGCCTGGACATCACCGCGACCGAGGGCATCTACCACGCCAAGGTCGAGCCCGGCGTGAGCCCCGACCGCCCGATCGTCCTGACCGAGCGCGGGGACACGGTCACCGAGAACGCGTTGTTGGCCGCGGCCCGGCACGACGGCGTCACCGTCATCCGCAACGCCTCGTCCAACTACATGGTCCAGGACCTGTGCTTCTTCCTGGAGGCCCTGGGCGTGAAGGTCGAGGGGATCGGCACGACCACCCTCACCGTCCACGGCGTCCCGAACATCGACGTGGACGTCGACTACTCCCCCTCCGAGGACCCGGTCGAGGCGATGAGCCTCCTGGCCGCCGCGGTGGTCACGGAGTCCGAACTCACCATCCGGCGGGTGCCGATCGAGTTCATGGAGATCGAGCTCGCGGTCCTGGAGGAGATGGGCCTGGACCACGACCGCTCCGCGGAGTACACGGCGGACAACGGCCGCACCCGCCTGGTCGACCTCACGGTCCGCCCGTCGAAGCTCGAAGCCCCGATCGACAAGATCCACCCGATGCCGTTCCCCGGGCTGAACATCGACAACGTCCCGTTCTTCGCGGCCATCGCCGCCGTGGCGCAGGGCCAGACCCTCATCCACGACTGGGTGTACGACAACCGCGCCATCTACCTCACGGACCTGAACCGCCTGGGCGGCCGCCTCCAACTCCTGGACCCCCACCGCGTCCTGGTCGAGGGCCCCACCCGCTGGCGCGCGGCCGAAATGATGTGCCCGCCGGCCCTGCGCCCGGCGGTGGTCGTCCTCCTGGCCATGATGGCGGCCGAGGGCACCTCGGTGCTCCGCAACGTCTACGTGATCAACCGCGGCTACGAGGAACTGGCGGAACGCCTCAACTCGGTGGGCGCCCAGATCGAGATCTTCCGCGACATCTAGAGACGCAGGCCCCGAACTCGTCTCACCGTCAAGTCCCCGCTCCGGCGGGGACTTCGTCGTTTCCGGGGCGCTTGTCGGCATCCGTCCGGAGCATCCGCCGAAGTTGCATCACGGCTCGATATGCACTGTCGGCACACTTTGCCATTTTGTTTAAGCTGAGCGACGCTCAACTTGGACGATCAGGAGTCAACGCGTGTACCCGCCCCCGCAGACCCACCCCTACCATCAGCAACCGGTACGGCGGTGGTGGCAGCACCCCGCCCTGGTCATCGGCGCGCTCATAGTCCTGCCCCCGGTCGGCATCGCCCTCGCCTGGGCGAGCCCGTGGACCACGCCGAAGAAGATCATCGCCACCGTCCTCGCGGGCATCTGGTTCTTCCTCCCCTTCACGACGGACAGCGGCAAGAAGGGCTACGAGGACGGCCGTAACGGCAAGCCGGCGGTCACCGGCACGCCGAGCCCGTCTCCCACCGCGCAGACGCCGACCCCGACGGCCAGCCCCACCCCGACGGAGACGGTCACGCCCACGCCCAGCCCGACGCCCGCGACGCCGACACCCACGCCTACGCCCACGCCCACGCCGGAGCCCACCAAGACCACCACGGCGCCGAAGCCGCCCGCCACCGAGGACGACGACACCGGGACCTCCGGCGGCACCGGCTCGGGCGGCTCCGGCTCCGGCGGCTCCGGCTCCGGCTCCGGCGGCTCCTCGTCGACCGGTGGGGGTGGGAGCGTCTACTACAAGAACTGCACCGCCGCGCGAGCCGCCGGCGCCGCCCCCGTCCGACGCGGTGACCCCGGGTACGGCAAGCACCTCGACCGCGACGGCGACGGCGTGGCCTGCGAATAGCGGCCCGACGAGGACCCGACGAGGATCCGGCGACCACCCGCCCCCACCCCGGTACCGAGCCGGGGCGGGGGCTTCGTCGTCGTGCGGGTCAGGAGACGGTGCGCGAGCGCAGCTTGAGCAGGTCCGACGCGCTCAAGCCGAGGCCGTCGGTGAGGAAGGCGCCGAAGCTGCCGTAGTCGGCCACGGCCTGGTCCCGGAAGGCGGCGAGGTAGTCGCCGCGCACCTCCTGGAGCGGGATCAGCAAGTCCGGGTTCTGCATGTACCCGGCCGCCTTCACCTGGTCGCGCAGGGCCTTGTCCGACGCGGCCCGCAGGCTGTTGGAGAGCAGGTAGTCCTGCTCCGAGGTGGACGCGGGAACACCGACGGCGCGCAGGATCGTGTCCGCGAGGACGCCGGTGCGGTCCTTGCCCGCCGAGCAGTGGAACGCGATCGGCTTCGTCGAGTTGGCGACGTCCTTGATCGCGGCGCCGAGCGCGGCCCGGTTGGCGGGGTTGGTGACGAAACCCTTGTAGAGGGTGCGCATCCGCTCCTCCGCGGCCCCGTTGCCGAGCTGCGCCTGCTGGTAGACCGGGTCCTTGGAGCGGACCACACCACCGATGAAGGCGAAGAGGGAGGTGTCGTCGACGGACCGGGCCACCGCGGCCACGCCGGCCGGGAGCTTGTCGGTGCCGTCGGCGGAGATCTCCGGCGCGGTACGCAGGTCGACGACCTTCCCGAGACCGAGCGCGCCGAGGGCGTTGACACCGTCGGGGGTGAGCTTGGAGAGGGTCTCGGTGCGGTAGACGGTGCCCCACTTGGTGGTCTTGCCGTCGTAGGTGGTGTAGCCGCCGAGGTCGCGGGCGTTGACGAGCCCGGGGACGGACAGGACGCGGCCGGGGGCGCCGGCGCCGGACACGGTCTGCGCGGGTGTGGTGATCGCGGCATGGGCGGCCACGGGCGCAACGGTGACGGCGAGGGCGAGGGCGAGGACGGACGCGCCGACGGCACGGGAAACGGATCTCACGCGGTGTTCCTTCCTGGAGCTGAGGGCGGGGACGGTAGTGCGTGGATCCTCAGATCTGAAGATGTCGTACCGGTGATCATCTGACGAACAGTCAGAATCTCGGGAGTGGCAATCCATGCCGCATCGGCTTGCGGCGCCACTTTCCGGGGGCTCGCCTGCAACGCCCGCCCGAAGGGCGAGGAGTTCGGCAGAAGGAACCGGGACACGACCGGTGCGACACGGTCGGCGGAGGGGGAAGGGGTCTTCGCGCATCCGGGGCGGCGGTCCGCCCGACGGGGCCAAGAGGTGAAGACGTATCAATCATGACAGGTCAGCGGGGTTTTTCGTAGGACGAACGGCATAGTCGTTTGCCCTGGTGCGACCCCCCTTGCGGCTTTCAGAATCGGCGTCATGAATCACACGGGGAACACCAGTCATGACGAGGTCCTGCGAGCCCGGGTCGCCCTGCTCGGGTCCGGGACGTTGCCGATACGGCATCAGGTCGCCGCCTACCGCACCCTCGTCCGGGTCAGTCCGCTCGCGTACCTGCCCCTGCTGACGGAGGCCCTGTACGAGTACAGCCGCATCGAGTTCGCCCTTCAGCCGGAGACCGCGCTGGCCCTGCGGGCCGAAGGCGTTGCCGCCGCACGGCGGATGTGCGGGATGGAGACCGGCTGGGAGTCGTTGCTCCTCGGCGCGCTGGGGCGCTACCGGGAGCAGTTGGAGCTCATGGGGCGGGGAGAGGAACTCGCCGTCGTGGAGGCCGAGATGGGGGCGATCGCGCGCGGTGGGAGGTGAGGGCCGTGGCCGGTATTCGGCCCCACCGGGGGCGGCACTCGCCAGGTACGGCGGGAGAACGGCAGAATCGGGGCGTCGGTACGGACGAGGGGGCGGCCATGGCAGTGGATGCGGCGAAAGTGGGAGCGGGCCGGGAGATTCCCGTGCTCGCGGGGGTGCCCGTGGTCGGGTCGCTCTTCGATCTGAAGACGGATGCGCTGGGCACCTACCTGCGGGCGCAGCGGGAGCACGGTGACGTCGTTCGGGTCAGCGTCGGCCCGCCCGGGCTGCGCGCAGAGTTGCATTGCGTGTTCTCGGCCGAGGGGGCGCAGCAGGTGCTCGCCGCGCAGTCGGCCAACTTCCGCAAGGACAACCCCTTCTACCAGGAGATCCGGGAGTCCTTCGGCAACGGGCTGCTGACCAGCCAGGACGAGGACTACCTGCGCCAGCGCCGACTGGTCCAGCCGCTGTTCACCAAGCGGCGGGTGGACGGTTACGCCGGAGCCGTGGCCGTCGAGACCGCGTCGGCGATAGAGGCGTGGAAGGAGGCCGCCGACGGGGTCGTCGACGTGTCCGACGAGATGATGCACCTCGCTCTGCGCGCGGTCGCGCGGATCCTCTTCGGCACCGACGTCGAGGCCACCGTCGACGTCGTGGACCGATGCTTTCCGGTCATCACCGATTACGTGCTGCGTCGCGGCTACTCCCCCGTCAACATCCCTCGCGCCTGGCCCAGCCCGGGCAACCGGCGGGCGGCCGCGGCGATGGACGAGCTGTACGGGGTGTGCGACGAGATCATCTCCGGGCGGCGGGGCGGCGCGGACTCCGAGGAGGGCGGGGCCAAGGACCTGCTGAGCCTGCTCGCCGCGGCCAAGAGCTCGGACGACGGGGAGTTCGACGCCTCCGAGCTGCGCGACCAGGTGCTGATCTTCCTGCTGGCCGGGCACGAGACCACCGCGACCTCCCTCGCCTTCAGCCTCCACCTGCTGGCCCGGCACCCCGAGCAGCAGCGGCGGGCCCGCGAGGAGATCACCCGGGTGCTCGGCGACCGTACGCCCGAGGCGGCCGACATGGACCGGCTCCCGTACCTCACCCAGGTGCTCAAGGAGGCCATGCGGCTCTATCCGGCCGCCCCGGTCATAGGCCGCAACGCCGTCGCCGCCACCGAGATCGGGGAGTACACCATCCCCGCCGGCGCGAACGTGATCCTCGCGCCGTGGGTGACGCACCGCCACCCCGACTACTGGCCGGATCCGGAGCGTTTCGACCCCGAGCGCTTCACCCCGGAGGCGGAGGCGGGCCGTCCGCGCTATGCCTGGTTCCCCTTCGGGGGCGGTCCGCGCGCCTGCATCGGGCAGCACTTCTCGATGCTGGAGTCGGTGATCGCGCTGGCCATGATCCTGCGTGCGTACGAGTTCGAGGCCGTGGACACCGAGGTCCCGGTCAGCGCGGGCATCACCCTGGTCACGCAGGGCCCGACGCGCTGCCGGGTCAGGAGCTTGGAGGGCTGAGGGGCGCCCGGCCATCATGGCCGGATGGACGAGGAGATTCCAGGGCGTTTGTCCACCTATGTACGGCGCCCCGCACGTGCGCTGCTGCCCGGGTCGCCGGCCCGGGCGCCGCTGCCGCGCAGGATCGGCGACTTCTTCCTCATCCGGTTCCTGAAGGCGCTGCCCGACGACCTCGCCGACGCGGTGGCGGCCCTCCTCGACCCGTTCGAACGGGCCGCCCGGCTCATCGGGCGGCTCTTCCACGGCCCGGCCCTGCGCGGCGGCTGGGGCAGCGAGGCCGGGCGTCTCGCGCTGGCCCTGCACGGCTTCCACTGGACGCGCTGGCACGCCGAGACCCGGGGCCCTCGCGGCACGTTCACCGCGACCCCCGGCAAGATCACCGTCCGGCCGCCCTGGGGTCGCGGGGACCCGGCCCGGGAAAGTCGGTCCGCCGCCTGCGCGGTGCGGCCGCTGCCCCCGCTCCTGCGCCGGCCGGCCCGTGTGGACCTGCTCTTCGCGGACGGCTCCTGGCTGTCGCTGCGGATGAACACCCGGGCGGACGCCGTCCGGCTCCGGGCGCTCCTCCGACCGTGAATACGGTACGTCCGGCACGTCCGGTACGTCCGGTACGGCTAGACGCTCGTCGGCGTGTGGTTGCCCTGGAGCCGTTCGAGGTCCGAGGGGCGGACCTGGATGACGAGCAGCGCGATCAGCGCGCCGACCAGGGTGAACACGGCCGCCACCACGAAGGCCGCGCTGATGCCCGAGGTGAGCACCTGGTCGCTCCACGGCTTCGGGTACTGACCCGTGCGCTTGAACTGGAGCAGTTGTTCGGGGGTGGCGCTGCGCAGGAAGGACGGCGCCTGCTCCCTCGCCTCGTTGCGGCTGGCCGTGCCGAAGACCGTGACCAGGATCGACAGACCGAGCGAACCGCCGATCTGCTGCATCGAGTTGAGCAGTCCGGAGGCCGCCCCCGACTCCCGGTCGGGAACGTTGGACAGGGCCATCAGGGTCAGCGAGACGAACTGCAGGCCCATGCCGAGGCCGAAGATCAGCAGGGGGCCGAGGATGCTGCCCAGGTACGTCGAGTGGATGTCGGTCTGCGTCAGCCAGGCGAGTCCCGCCGCCGTGCACAGTGCTCCGGTGACCATGAAGGGCTTGGGTCCGAACTTCGGGAGCAGCTGCGAGGTGGCGCCGGCGCCCACCGCGATGATCGCGCTCACCGGCAGGAAGGCGAGCCCGGCCTGGAGCGGGCTGAAGCCGAGCACGATCTGCACGAAGAGCGTGAGGAAGAAGAACATGCCGAAGATCGCGCAGGCGAGCATCAGCATGATCCCGTAGGTCCCGGCCCGGTTGCGGTCGGCGAACATGTGCAGCGGGGTGATCGGCTGCGGCGAGCGGCGCTCGTTGAGGATGAAGAGGGTCAGCAGGACCACGGCGGCGCCGAACGAGCCGAGCGTGATGGGGTCGCGCCACCCGTCCTGGGAGGCCCGGATGAAGCCGTACACGAGTGCGACCATGCCCGTGGTGGACAACAGCGCTCCGGCGAGGTCGAAGTGTCCGGGGTGGCGTTCGGACTCGTGGATCACCTTCCTGGCCAGCAGGGCGATCAGCACGGCGATCGGAACGTTGACGAAGAACACCCAGCGCCAGTTGAGCCATTCGACGAGGATGCCGCCCGCGAGGAGGCCGATCGCGCCGCCGGCGGCGGAGACACCCGCGAACACGCCGAACGCCCGGTTGCGGGCGGGGCCTTCGCGGAAGGTCGTGGTGATCAGGGCGAGGGAGGTCGGGGAGGCGATGGCGCCGCCGACGCCCTGGAGGGCGCGGGCCGCCATCAACTGGCCTTCGTTCTGGGCGAGTCCGCCTAGGAGGGAGGCGAGTCCGAAGAGCAGGACGCCGGAGATGAAGACGCGTTTGCGGCCGAGGATGTCGCCCGTCCGGCCGCCGAGGAGCAGCAGGCCGCCGAAGGCGAGGGTGTAGGCGTTGACGACCCAGGAGAGGCTCTCGGTGCTGAAGTGGAGCGCGGTCTGGATGTGCGGCAGCGCGATGTTCACGATGGTGATGTCGAGGACCACCATGAGCTGGCAGGAGGCGATGACGAACAGTGCGAGACCGTTCCCGCTCCCTCGGACCTTGCCGTCGGTCCCCTTGGCGTTCGGCGATGCGTTCGCGTCCACCCTTTCGACGCTAAGCCCGCTCCCACGGGGTCACCACTCGAACGGCCTAGTCCCAGGCGCCCCGCACTTTGAGGAGTAGTGCAATTTCACATGTCAAACTACATTCATGGATGACTTCCTCAGGCTCTCCGCCGACACGGCCCGCTTCACCCACGGGGCCCCTCGCGCCTTCTCCTTCGGGGACGACGGCCGGCTGCTCTGGTTCCTCCGCTCGAGCGGTCCCACCGACGCCTTCGACGGTCTGTGGGTGCTCGACACCTCCACCGGAGCCGAAACCCGGCTTGCCGACCCCCGCGAGCTGTGCCCCGAGCCGGGCACCCTGCCCACCGCCGAGCGCCGGCTGCGCGAGCGGATCCGGCTCGTCGCGGCCGGCATCGGCTCGTACGCCCTCTCCGGCGACGGCCTGCGCGCCGTCTTCGCGCTGTACGGGCGGCTGTACGAGGTCGGCGCGGCCGGATCGGGAGCGCCCACGGAGATCCCGGCCGCGGGCCCCGCCTGGGACCCGAGGCCCAATGCCGACGGCACCCGCACCGCGTACGTCGTCGACGACGCCCTGTACGTCGCCCCCGGAGGCCGCGTCAGCCCCGACGACGGCGCCCGCTGGGGCGTGGCCGAGTTCGCCGCCGCCGAGGAACTGGGCAGGGCCCGGGGCCACTGGTGGTCACCGGACGGGGCGACCCTGCTGGCCGCCCGGGTCGACGAATCGGGCCTCCAGCGGCGCTGGTTCGCCGATCCGGCCCACCCCGAGCTGCCGCCCGAGGACTTCGCCTACCCCGAGGCGGGCGGCCCCAACGCCGACGTCCAGCTGTGGGTGCTGGGCCCGGCCGGGGAGCGGATACGGCTCGACTGGGACTCCGGGACCTACCCGTACGTCTCCGACGCGGGATGGGATTCGGCGTCGGAGATCCTGCTCACCGTCCAGGACCGCCTCCAGCAGCGCGTCCTGCTGCTCTCCGCCGACCCGGCCACCGGCCGCACCCGGGAGCTCTCCCGCACCGTCCACCCCCATTGGGTGGACCCGCTGCTCCCCGGCACCCCGGCCCGGCTCCCCGACGGGCAGATGCTGACCTGCGCCGACACCCCGGGCGGCGGCGCCCGCGCGCTCGCCGTCGGCGGGGTGCTGCTCACCGGCGAGGGGATCCAGATCCGCCGCGTCGCCGGGATCCACGCGGGCTCCCTGCTCGTCGAGGCCGCCCAGGGCGACCCCGCCGACCAGCAGGTGCTGCTGATCGACCCCGTCACCGGGAAACGGACACCGCTCGCCGACGGTCCCGGGGTGCACTCCGCCCTGGCCTCGGCCGGGACCCTCCTGCTGACCTCGGCCGACGCCGACGGGATCCGGCGTACCGTGCGCACCCCGGACGGGCGGGAGCTCTCCCCCGCCGACCTGTCCGAGCCGCTGCCCCACCGGGTGGTCCCGCTCCTGGAACGGGTCACCGAGCACGCCCTCCCCACCGCCCTGGTCCTCCCCCGCGGCCACGTCGCCGGCCGGCGGCTGCCCGTACTGATGGACAGCTACGGCGGCCCCGGCGCGCAGGACGTCAGCTCCGAACCGCGCCGCTGGCAGGCCCGCCAGTGGTGGGCCGACCAGGGCTTCGCCGTGGTCACCGTCGACAACCGCGGGACCGCGTACGTCTCCCCCGCCCACACCCACGCCATGTACCGCGGCTTCTCCGGGGTGACCCTCGAGGACCAGGTCGCGGCCCTGCCGGCGCTCGGCGCCCGCCACCCGGACCTCGACCTCGGACGGGTCGGGATCCGCGGCTGGTCCTACGGCGGCTACCTCGCGGCCATGGCGGTGCTGCGCCGCCCGGACGTCTTCCACGCGGCGGCGGCCGGAGCCGCGCCCACCGACTTCCGCCACTACGACACCGCGTACACCGAGCGCTACCTGGGCCTGCCCCAGGACCACCCGGAGGTGTACGAGCGGGACTCCCTGATCCCGGACGCGCCGAAGCTGACCCGCCCGCTGCTCCTCGTCACGGGCCTGGCCGACGACAACGTCCACCCCTCCCACACCCTGCGCCTGTCCCGGGCCCTCACGGACGCGGGCCGCCCCCACCAACTGCTGGCCCTCCCGGGCGTCACCCACATGACCCCGGGCGGCACCCGCGAGAAGCTGATGGCACTGGAGCTGGAGTTCTTCCGCCGCGAACTGGCCTGAGCAGGTTCCGGGACGCACGGAAGGGCCCCGGGGACGCCGTTGTCCCCGGGGCCCTTCCCCTTCCCCGAGATCCCCGTCAGTCACCGGGGAAGTGACATGCCACCTCCCTGGAGGCGGTGAGCCGCAGCAGCGGCCGTTCGGTGCGGCAGACCTCCTGCGCCTTGGGGCAGCGCGGGTGGAAGGTGCAGCCCGGGGGCGGGGCGGCCGGGCTCGGCGGGTCGCCGAGCAGCACGATCCGCTCCCGTCGCCGTTCCGCCGCCGGGTCGGGCAGCGGTACGGCGGACAACAGCGCCCGGGTGTAGGGGTGCTGAGGGTTCTCGTAGAGGGCCTTCTTGTCCCCGATCTCGACGATCCGGCCGAGGTACATGACGGCGACCCGGTCGCTGACCCGTTTGACGACCGAGAGGTCGTGCGCGATGAACACGTACGCCAGGCCCAGCTCCGCGCGCAGCCGCTCCATCAGGTTGACGATCTGTGCCTGGACGGAGACGTCGAGGGCCGAGACCGGCTCGTCGGCGATGACGAGGCGCGGGCTGGTGGCCAGCGAGCGGGCGATGCCGATGCGCTGGGCCTGGCCGCCTGAGAACTCGTGCGGGTAGCGGTCGATGTGCTCGGGGATCAGGCCGACCAGGTCCATCAGTTCGGCGGCGCGGCGGCGGGCGTCGCCCGCGCTCCAGCCCTGGACCAGCAGCGGGTCGGAGATGATCCGGGCGACGGTCTGGCGGGGGTTGAGGGAGGAGTGGGGGTCCTGGAAGACCATCTGGATGTGCTTGCGCACCGGCCGCAGGGCGCCGGGGGAGAGCCGGCTGATGTCCTTGCCCTCGAAGGTGACGGTGCCCGAGGTGGGCTCCAGCAGCCGTACGAGCATCCGGCCGGTGGTGGACTTGCCGCAGCCCGACTCGCCGACCAGGCCGAGGGTCCGGCCGGCCTCCAGGTCGAAGGAGACCCCGTCCACGGCGCGCACGGGCGCCCCCCGGCGCCCGGTCACGGACCGCTTCCCGGGGAAGGTCATCGTCAGGTCGCGGACGCTCAGCAGGGGCCCCGACGGCGGACCCTCCCGCTGGGCGACGGGCTGGGGGCGGGTGGCCGGGGCCGTCATCGGGACACCTCCGGGGCAGGGGTGGCGACGGCGGGCACCGCGCCGGCGAAGTGGCAGGCGGCCAGCCGGTCCGGCGAGCCGTACGGGCGCAGTTCGGGCCGCTCCTGCGCGCACTGACCCGCGGCCCCGGCCGGGGCCGCGGCGGCCACGGGGCAGCGGGGTGCGAAGGCGCAGCCCGGCGCCGGGGCGAGGAGGGAGGGAGGGGAGCCGGGGATGGACGGCAGCGGGACGTCGTCGGGGGTGTCGAGGCGGGGCAGCGAGTCGAGCAGGCCGCGCGTGTAGGGGTGGGCGGGTTCGGCGAAGAGGGCGTCGACCGGGGCCTGTTCGGCGGCCCGGCCGCCGTACATGACCAGCACCTCGTGGGCGACGCGGGCGACGACACCCAGGTCGTGGGTGATCATCACGACGCCGAGGCCGCGCTCCTGCTGGAGCCGGGCGATCAGCTCCAGGATCTGCGCCTGCACGGTGACGTCCAGGGCGGTGGTCGGCTCGTCGGCGATCAGCAGGTCGGGCTCGCACGCCAGGGCCATGGCGATCATGGCGCGCTGGCGCATGCCGCCGGAGAACTGGTGCGGGTACTCCCCCGCCCGGCGGGCCGGTTCCGGGATGCCCACCTCACCGAGCATGTCGACGGCCCGCTTGCGGGCGGCGGCCCGGCCGGCCTTGAAGTGGACCCGGAAGTGCTCGGCGATCTGCTCGCCGACGGTGTAGTAGGGGTGGAGGCTGGAGAGCGGGTCCTGGAAGATCATGGCCATCCGGCGGCCGCGGATCCGGGAGAGCTCCCGCTCGGACAGGCCGGTCAGCTCCCGTCCGTCGAGCGCGACGGAGCCGCCGACCTCGACCGCTCCCCGGTGCAGGCCCATGACGGCCAGCGAGGTGACGGACTTGCCGGATCCGGACTCGCCGACGATCCCGAGGGTGCGGCCCGCCTCGACGGTGAACCCGAGGGAGTCGACGGCGCGTACGGTCCCGCGCGGCGTGGTGAAGGTGACGCTCAGATCGCGTACTTCGAGGAGAGCGGCCATCAGTACCTCACTCTCGGGTCGATGACGGCGTACAGGAGGTCGACGACGAGGTTGGCGACGACGATGAAGAAGGCGGCGAGCAGGGTGACGCCGAGGACCACGGGCTGGTCGGAGTTGACGAGCGCCCCGTAGAACAGCCGCCCGATGCCGGGGAGTCCGAAGATGGACTCGGTGATGACGGCTCCGGCGAGCAGCCCGCCGAGGTCCATGCCGAAGATGGTCAGGATCGGGGTCATCCCGGAGCGCAGCCCGTGTTTGACGACGACCGTGCGCTCGGGCATGCCCTTGGCGCGGGCGGTGCGGATGTACGGCTCGGCCATCGCCTCGATCATCGAACCGCGGCTCTGGCGCGCGTACATGGCCGCGTAGAGCAGGGCGAGCGCGGTCCACGGCAGCAGCAGGTTGGCCGCCCAGGCGAGCGGGTCGTCGGTGAAGGCCTGGTAGGAGGGGTACGGGAGGAGGCCCGCGATCCGGATCACCCCGTAGATCAGCATCACGGAGGTGAAGTAGACGGGCAGGGAGGCGGCTGCGACCGCGCCCACCATCAGGGCCTTGTCGGTGGCGGTGTCCTTGCGCAGGGCGGCGGTGACCCCGGCGCCGAGTCCGAGGACCAGCCAGAGCGCGGCGGCTCCGACGGCGAGGGACGCGGAGACCGGGAGCCGGTCCATGAGCAGGTCCCAGACGGGCAGGGAGTTCTCGTACGAGTAGCCGAGGCAGGGGAAGTCGCACTGGACGGCGTACTGGCCGGAGCCGAGGGTGCGGCCGGTGAAGATCCCGGTGAGGAAGTCGCCGAACTGCCGCCACAGGGGCTGGTCCAGCCCCAGGTACGCGCGTACGTCGGCCAGCCGTTCGGCGCTGCAGGTCTTGCCGCAGGCGGCCGCGGCCGGGTCGGAGGGCAGGACGTAGAAGATGAGGAAGGTGACGGCGGCGATCGCGAGCAGCACTCCGGCGAGGGCGAGCAGCCGGCGGGCGAGGTAGAGGATCAACTGCGGCCGCCCCTCGGGTCGAGGATGTCGCGCAGGGCGTCGCCGAGCAGGGTGAAGGCGAGCACGGCGAGGAAGAGGAACACGCTCGGGATGACGAAGTACATGGGGTCGGTCTCGTAGAAGGCCACGGACTCGGCGATCATCTGGCCCCAGGAGGGGGTGGGCGGGCGCACGCCCACGCCGAGGTAGCTGAGCGCGGCCTCGGTGCTGATCATGCCGGGGATGAGCAGGGTGGTGTAGGCGATGACCGGGCCCGAGACGCCCGGGAGGATGTCGCGGGTCAGGATCCGCCAGGAGCCGGCGCCGCCGACGCGGGCGGCGTCGACGTACTCGCGGTGTCGGAGGGAGAGGGCCTGGCCGCGGACGACGCGGGCGACGCCGGGCCAGCCGAAGAGGCCGATGACGGAGGTCATCAGCACGAGCCGGTTGACGTCCTTGGCCACCGACAGCATCGCGATCATGAAGATGAGGGACGGGAAGGACATGGTCAGGTCCATGAGCCGGGACAGGACCGTGTCGGTGCGGCCGCCGAAGTAGCCGGCGGCGATCCCGGCGGCGGTGCCGGTGACGACGACGATGGCGGTGGCCGCGAAGGCGATGAGGAGCGAGACCTGTGCGCCGTGCACGACGCGGGCGAACAGGTCGCGTCCGGTGACGGGTTCGACGCCGAGCCAGTGGTCGGGGCCGATCCCGCCGAAGGAGCCGAGCGGCTGGCCGCCGAGGTAGGGGTCGATGGCGGTCTTGTCGAACTCCTCGGGGGACCAGCCGCCGAGGGCGCCCAGCCAGGGCGCGGCGAGGGCCATCAGGACGAAGAGGAGGACGACGCAGAGGCTGACGCGGACGGCGGGCCGCCGTCCGAGCTCCTGGCGGGCCAGTTGCCAGGGGCTGCTGCCGGTCGCCGCCGCGGGCCGGGCGGTGGCGGCTCCGGGGGCCGGGGCCGTGCTGGAGGCCGGGGCCGTACCGGGGGACGGGGCCGTGCCCCGGGCGGGGGCCGTGTCGGGGGGCGGGGTGTCGGACGGGCCGGGGGCCGCCCGGTCTTCCGGGACCGGTGCTGTGGTGGTCATGGGCGGGGGCTCCGGGTTCCTCAGCCCTGGCTCTTCGACGGGTCCTTGAGGCCGACCGTCCCGTAGTCGATGGTGCCGGTCCACACCGGGTGGCCGTACGCGCCCGCGATGTTCGGGCCGACGAGGAGCGGCTTGCGCTCCATGAGGATCGGGATGGACGGGGACTTCTTCATGATCTCGGCGTCGAGGTCGATCCACGCCTGGTTCGCCTGCTTCGCGTCGGCCATCGCGTTGATCTCGTCGATCCGCTTCATGACGGCCTCGTCGCGGAACTGGGCGTAGTTGCCCTGGTTCCCCTTGTCCTTGATGGTGCGTCCGTCGAACACGAACGGGATCCAGGTGGAGCCGGAGGGGTAGTCGGGGCACCAGCCGGTGTAGGTCATGTCGGGGGTCGTGGAGAGGTCGCCGATCGCGTCGTAGTACGCGCCGGGGTCGACGGTGTCGATGACCACCTCGATGCCGGCCCGGGACAGGCCCTGCTGGATGGCCTCCGCCCGGCCCTTGTCTCCGGTGGAGACCGCGAGGGAGACCTTCAGGTTCTCCTTGCCGGCGGCCTTGAGGAGTTCCTTGGCCTTGGCCGGGTCGCCGGCCGGGGCGATCTTCAGGGTGTCGGCCTGCTTGCCGCCGGAGAGGGCCGGGGGCAGGTAGGCGGTGGCGACCTCGTTGAGGGCGGGCCCGCCGGCCGCGGTGATGATGGCCTCCTTGTCGACCGCGTACTGCATGGCCTCGCGGACCTTGGGGTCGTTGAAGGGGGCGCGGGAGTTGTTCAGGTGGAGCATGACCGTACAGCCCTGGGACTCGGCGAGCAGGCGGCCCTTGATCTCGGGCTTGGGCAGCACCTTGGGGGCGCTCTCGGGGCGCATGTTGGCGTACTCGACGGCGGAGGCGTCGGCGCCCTCGCCGGCGATGATGCGGTCGTCGATCTGGCCGCCCTTGAGGCCCATGACGACCACGAACCTGTCCGGGTAGGCCTTGCGGACGGTGTCGGTCTTCGGGTCCCAGTGCTCGTTGCGGACGAGTACGAGCTTCTTGTCGCGGTCGTACGTCTCGATCTTGTACGGGCCGGAGGAGAACGGGCGGGCGTCGTACTGGGTGCCCTTCTCCTGGGCCTGCGGGACCGGCGCGAAGGTGGGGAGCGTGGCGGTCTGGGAGAACTCGGCGACGGGGCGCTTCAGTTCGAAGACGATCGTGCGGTCGTCGGGGGTCTTGATCGAGTCGAGGTGCTGCCCCTGGAGCGGACCCTTGTAGCCCTCGGCGCCGGCCAGGTACTGGGCGGCGTAGTCGGGGCCGCCGGTCAGGTCGGGGGCGAAGGAGCGCTCGACGTTGTACTTGACGTCCTGGGCCCTGATCGGCGAGCCGTCCTCGTACTTCAGGCCCTCCTTCAGGGTGAAGGTCCAGGTCCTGCCCCCGTTGGACGGGGTCCCGAGGTCGGTGGCGAGGTCGGGGACCAGCTCGCTGCCGGCCTTGCCGGGCTCCGCCTTGAAGGTGACGAGCGTGCGGTAGAGCAGGCGGGTGCCGAAGTCCATCGTCGGCATCGTCCAGTTGCGGGCCGGGTCGAGGTGGGAGAAGTCCTGGTTCGAGAGGACGGTGAGGGTGCCGCCCTTGACCGGGGTACCGCCGATGGTCTTGCCGTCGTTGGCGGCGGCGGGGTTGGAGGCACCCGAGCCCGCGGAGCCCTTCTTGGTGTCGGAGCAGCCCGATGCGCCGAGTGCGAGTGCTGCCACCAGACCGGTGGCGAGGGCGAGTTGGGTGCGCTTGGTCATGGTCACTCCAGTGAAGGGCCGCGCTCTACGATGTGACCGGTAACATAGTAATGTGAAATTGCACTGACAAGGGGTCGGCGCCGCCGTTATCCACCCGTGTCCAAATCCCTTGCACAGAACGCGCGTTGGGCCCGGACCGAGGAGGTCCGGGCCCTGCGAGAGGTGTCTGCCGCGCCTGCGGAGGCGCCGGGGTCAGCTCTTGGCGGCGCCGCCGAGAACGCCGGGGGTGCGGCCCACCGGCTCGTCGCGGCCCTGGGCCCAGAGGGAGCGGACGTGCCCGAGGTGGCGGGCCATGCACTCCTCCGCAGCCTTCGCGTCGCCGCTGATCATCAGGTCGAGCAGCTCGATGTGCTCCTCGGCCGAGGAGACCAGCTTGCCGGCCTCGTCCAGGCCGGTCAGACCGTACAGCCGGGACCGCTTGCGCAGGTCGCCGACCGTTTCGACGAGGCGGTCGTTGCCCGCGAGGGCGAGCAGGCTCAGGTGGAAGCGGCGGTCCGCCTCCAGGTAGCCGATGAGGTTGTGCTCGCGCGCACTGGTGACGATCTCCTCGGCGATGGGACGCAGCTCCTCCAGCTGCTCGACCGTGGCCGTCTTCGCGATCCGGCCGATGGTGGGGACCTCGATCATCGTGCGCAGCTCGGTGTACTGGTCCAGGTCGCGCTCGCTGACCTCGGTGATCCGGAACCCCTTGTTGCGGACGGGTTCCACCAGGCCCTCGCGGGCGAGGTCGAGCATCGCCTCACGCACGGGGGTGGCCGAGACCCCGAGTTCGGCGGCGAGGCCGGGGGCGGAGTAGACGCTGCCCGGGCGCAGTTCGCCCGCTATCAGGGCCGCCCGGAGGGCGTGGCCGACCTGGTCGCGCAGCCGCTCCTGGGCCTTGATGAGACTGTGCTGCTTGAGGTCACCCATTGCTTTTCCTCCGATGGCCCGTACACCCTCGATGGGCAGAGGAACAGCGTACAATGTCACGTTGCGCCGCTCGCCCCGGCGGCCTCGAACAACGCGACCGCCACGGCAAGATCCTCCCAGGCCATGCCCACGCTCTTGAAGAGCTGTGGACAACTCCGCGGCCCGCCGGGCGGCATCCGTCCGGCGACCAGGTCGGCGAGGGTGCCGGTGATGTGACCGGGCCCGATCGCGCCTTCGGCCTCCGGGACCAGGAGGTCCCCCGCCTCGCGCAGGGCGGCCGCGCGCGACTCCACGTACACCGCCGCCCGTCGCACGAGGGCGGTGTCCGTCTCCCGGGCCGTCGGCTCGTGGGAGCCGACGGCGACGACGGTGGCTCCCGGGCGGACCAGGCTCCCGTCGAAGAGGGGTTCGCGGGCGGTGGTGCAGCAGACGACCAGATCGGCGTCGGCCACGTCCTTCGCGGTGCCGCTGCGGGCCACCGGCAGCCCGAGCCCGCGGGCGTGCGCGACCAGCCGGTCCCCACCCCCGGGATCGCGGGCGACGACCACCACCTCCGCCAACTCCCGCACCGCGAGGACCGCTTCCAGATGCCCGTACGCCTGCGGTCCCGAGCCGAAGAGCACCAGCCGCAGCGGCCGGCCCTCCGGCGCCAGGTACCGCAGCGCCAGGGCGGAGACCGCCGGGGTGCGCAGGGCGGTCAGGGCCGCGCCGTCGAGCAGGGCCCGCGGGTTCAGCGTCGGCCCGTCCAGCAGCAGGTAGGACCCGGTGATCCGGGGCAGCCCCCGGGCGGGGTTCCCGGGCGCCACCCCGGCGATCTTCACTCCGGCGTACGAGGCGGACGCGGCGGGCATCAGCAGGAGTTCGCCCCCGCCCGGCACGGGCAGCGCGGTGCGCTGCGGGCAACCCTCGGGGTCGAGGCCGCCGAGCAGGACGGCGGCCAGGGCGTCGGCGGCCTCGGCCGGGGCGAGCAGCCCGGCGATGTCGGCGGCGCCCAGCTGCCGGAGCCCTCCCGCGACCGAGCCCACCACGGCGGTCGCCGGCACGGCGGTCGCCGGCACGGCGGGCCTCCTCGTATCCGGTCCCTTCAAAGGAGGAACCCCGTCCCGAGCGCGTCGTTCGGGTCGACGGTGAAGGCGTGCTCACCGGTGCGGTACGCCGTGCCGGTGACCTCCGTGACGCCGTCCGGGAAGATCCGCCCGGTGAACACCGTGCCCGTGACCGACTCGTGCAGCAGGTCCTCCCCCGGCGCCAGCCGCCCGTCCTCCGCGAGCAGCGCGAGCCGCGTCGAGGTGCCGGAGCCGCAGGGCGAGCGGTCGATCTGCCCGTCGGCGAAGACGGTGACGTTGCGCTGGTGCGGCCCGAAGGGGGTGTCGGGCAGCTCCTCGTGGAGGACCACCCCGTACACCCCGGAGAGCAGCGGGCCGTCGGGGTGCCAGGTCGCCGGGTGGGTGGCCAGGGCGGCCCGGATCTCCCGGCCCGCCCGTACCAGGTCGGGCAGGGCCGCCCGGGTGACCTCCAGGCCGAGGTCCCGGGCGCGGACGGAGGCGTAGCAGGCCCCGGCGTGCGCGATGTCCGCCTCGGCGAGTCCGAGGGTGGTGGCGACGGGCACCTTGCGGGCGCTCACCCGGGCCGGGACGTTGCGGAATGTGATCCCGGTGGTGCGGCCGCCGGCCCGGTGCACGGTGGCGGTGACCCGGCCGGACGGCACGTCGATGCGCACCGGGGCGTCCCCGTCGTCGGGGGCGGGGACCAGGCCGCTGTCCACGGCCCAGGCCCCGAGGGCCATGGTGCCGTGGCCGCAGGCCGTGGAGTATCCGTCCTTGTGCCAGAACAGCACCCCGAAGTGGGCCCCGTCGTCGTCGGCCGGGACGACGAACCCGCCGTACATCCCGGCGTGCCCGCGCGGCTCCTGGACGAGCAGCCGCCGTACGTCGTCCAGGGGGCCCCGGCGCGGAGCGGTCCCGGAACCCCCCGGGCCGATGGCGGTGGCGCAGCGTTCGGCGACGGTGTCCCCAGGGACGGGGGGCATGCCTCCGGCGGACGCGTCGACGATGCGGAAGGGCTCGCCGGCGGTGTGGTAGTCCACCGTGCGGACGGTGATCACAGGAGGAACCCTCCGGGGAAGGGGTCGGTCGGGTCGAGGAAGTACTGCGCGGTTCCGGTGATCCAGGCCCGGCCGGTGACGGTGGGGACCACGGCGGGCAGACCGCCGACGGTGGTCTCGCCGACGAGCCGGCCGGTGAACTCCGTGCCGATGAAGGACTCGTTGACGAAGTCGGTGTCCAGGGCGAGCAGGCCCCGTGCGTGCAGCTGGGCCATGCGCGCGCTGGTGCCGGTCCCGCAGGGCGAGCGGTCGAACCAGCCGGGGTGGATGGCCATGGCGTGCCGGGAGCGGCGGGCGTCGGAGCCGGGGGCGGCGAGGTAGACGTGTTTGACCCCGGCGATGGAGGGGTTCTCGGGGTGGACCGGCCGGTCGTCGCCCGCGTTGATCGCGTCCATGACGGCGAGGCCGGCGGCGATCAGGTCGTCCTTGCGGGCCCGGTCGAAGGGCATTCCCAGGGCGTCGAGTTCGACGAAGGCGTAGAAGTTGCCGCCGTACGCCAGGTCGTAGGTGATCGTGCCGAAGCCGGGGACCTCGGTCTTCAGGTCGAGCCCGACACTGAAGGAGGGCACGTTGGTGAGGGTGACGGCGGTCGCCGCCCCGTCCTCGACGCGGACGTCGACGCTCACCAGTCCGGCCGGGGTGTCGAGCCGGACGGTGGTGACCGGCTCGACGACCGGCACCATGCCGGTCTCGACGAGGACGGTGGCGACCCCGATGGTGCCGTGCCCGCACATGGGGAGCAGGCCCGACACCTCGATGTACACGACGCCGTAGTCGGCGTCGGGGCGGGTGGGGGGCTGCAGGATGGCGCCGCTCATCGCGGAGTGCCCGCGCGGTTCGTACATGAGCAGGGTGCGGACGTGGTCCATGTGCTCGATGAAGTGGAGCCGCTTCTCGGCCATGGTCGCGCCGGGGATCACCCCGACGCCCCCGGTGATCACCCGGGTCGGCATGCCCTCGGTGTGCGAGTCCACCGCGTGGTAGATGTGACGCGTACGCATGGGTCCCCCCGGAGTGTCAGTTGAGGCCCTCGGCGAGGGCCTTCTCGGTGGCGGCGCGGACGGCGGCCTCGGTCTCGCCGGTCAGCGGGAAGCGCGGCGGGCGGGTGGCGCCGCCGGGGCGGCCGGCCAGGTCCATGGAGAGCTTGATGGCCTGGACGAACTCGGTCTTGGAGTCCCAGCGCAGCAGGGAGTGCAGGGACTTGTAGAGCGGCAGGGCGGTGTCGAGGTCGCCGGAGACGGCGGCCCGGTAGAGGGTGGCGCAGGAGTTCGGGAGGGCGTTGGGGTAGCCGGCGATCCAGCCGACCGCGCCGGCGAGGGCGAGTTCGAGGAGGACGTCGTCGGCGCCGATGAGCAGGTCGAGGCCCGGGGCGAGTTCGGCGATCTCGTACGCGCGGCGCACGTCCCCGCTGAACTCCTTGACGGCGACGATGGAGCCGTCGGCGTACAGCCGGGCGAGCACGTCCGGGGTCAGGTCGACCTTGGTGTCGTGCGGGTTGTTGTACGCGACGACGGGCAGCCCGGCCCCGGCGACCTCGGCGTAGTGGGCGCGCACGGTCGCCTCGTCGGCCCGGAAGGCGTTGGGCGGCAGGAGCAGTACGGAGCCGGCCCCGGCCTCCGCCGCCTGGTCGGCCCAGCGGCGGGCTTCGGCACTGCCGTAGGCGGCGACACCGGGCATGACGCGGGCGCCGTCACCCGCGGCCTCGACGGCGGTGCGGACGACGCGGGCGCGCTCCTCATCGTTAAGGGTCTGGTACTCGCCGAGGGAGCCGTTGGGGACCACGCCGTCGCAGCCGTTGGCGATCAGCCAGGCCACGTGCTCGGCGTAGGCGTCGTAGTCGACGCCGAGGTCCTCGCGCAGGGGAAGCGCGGTGGCGACCATGATTCCGTGCCAGGGGCGGGTGCGGGGCGGGATGGACGCGGTGGTGTGCGCGTGGGTCATGGGTGAGCTCCTAGAGTGGTGTGTGACATTTTACTAGTGGGTGTGAGGCGGCCACAAGGCCCCGGAGGGGCCGGATCAGCCGTCGGCGGCGGGAAGTTCGGCGAGGTGGCGCAGCGGGACCGGGCACGAGAAGGGCCGCCGGTCGGGGGCGGGTTCCTCCCCGGCGAGGGCGGCGACGGCGGGCCCGCACATCCGGCCCTGGCACCAGCCCATGCCGGCCCGGGTGAGGAGTTTGACCGTACGGGCGTCCCGCGCGCCGAGCTCGTCCACCGCCTCGCGGATCCGGCCGGCCGGGACCTCCTCGCACCGGCACGCGAGGGCGTCGTCCGGGAGCCAACCGGTCCAGCCACCGCCCGGGCGGTGGGCGGCGGCCATCGCGTCGGCGAAGGCGCGCAGCCGGGCGCGGGAGCGGGTGAGACGGCGGAGGGCCTGGCCGCCGCGCGGGGCGTGCGCGAGGGAGGCCGCGATGGTGCGGGCGATGGAGCGGGCGGCCAGTTCGCCCTCCAGCAGGGCGAGCTGGGCCCCGCCGATGCCGCCGGTCTCGCCGGCCGACCAGACGCCGGGGACGGAGGTCCGCTGTTCGGCGTCGAGGTCGAGGGCGACCGTGCCGTCCGCGCTCCGGCGGGTGGCGCAGCCGAGGCCGGTGGCGAGTTCCAGCTGGGGGACGAGCCCGTGGCCCACGGCGAGGGCGTCGCAGGGGATCCGGCGGGAGGTGCCGGGCAGCGGGCGCCAGTCCCGGTCGAGTCGGGTCACGGTGACGGCCTCGACCCGGTCGGTGCCGTGCGCCTCGGTCACCGCGTGCCGGGTGAGGAGCCGGACGTGGTGCCTGGCGAGGGCCCCGCCGAAGGTCGCGGCCTCGGCGAGCTTGCCGGGGTTGCGCAGCAGGGTGGGGAGGTGGCCGGCGTACGCGGTGTACGCGCCGGCCTCCACCACGGCGGGGACGGTCGCTCCGGCGGCGGAGAGCGACCCGGCCACGGCGAGCAGCAGCGGGCCGCTCCCGGCGACGACCACCCGCTTGCCCGGGAGGACGAGCCCGGCCTTGAGCATGGCCTGGGCCCCGCCGGCCCCGACGACCCCGGGCAGGGTCCAGCCGGGGAAGGGGAGTTGGCGCTCGTAGGCGCCGGTGGCGAGGAGCACGGCGGTGGCGCGCACGCTTGCCGCTGTGTCCTCGGGCCCCGCAACGGCGTGCAGGTTCCACTCCGTGCCGGCCCCCGCGCCCGGGACGACCGTCCACACGTGGTGCAGCGGAAGGTACGTGATCCGCCCGGCCGAGACGTGGGCGCGCAGGGCGGCTTCGCGGCGGGCGAAGGCGGCCCAGCCGTGGTGCAGGGCCTCGGGGCGGGCGGCGCCCAGCCCGGGCGCGGGGTGGCGGTAGTACTGCCCGCCGGGCAGCTCCCCCGCGTCGAGCAGCGCGACCCGCAGCCCGAGCTCCGCGGCGGTGACGGCGGCCGCGAGCCCGGCGGGCCCGGCCCCGACGACGGCGAGGTCGGCCCGGTGCTCCGGCTCAGACGGCGAGGTCGGCATGGCCGGTTCCCTCCTGGGTGGTGACGGTGTCGCCCGCTCGGGCGGGGATCAGGCAGGCGCGCTGGTTCGGGCGGCCGTTGACGGTGACGAGGCAGTCGTAGCAGCTGCCGATCCCGCAGAACGCCCCGCGCGGGGCGCCGGTCTCGCGGGTGGTCCGCCAGGCGAGGATGCCGGCGGCCCACAGCACGGCGGCGATGGACTGCCCCGCCTGCGCCGGGAGTTCACGGCCGTCGAAGCCGATGGTGTACGTGGCCGACGGGGTGCCGCCGACCAGGGAGCGGGGGGTGCGCATCAGGGGGTCCTCCTCTGGGGGCCGGTGCCGGGTGCGCGCATTGCGGCCTCGCCGGCGTTTGAGGCGCGGGGTCCGGGGCGGAGCCCAACTTCTTTCAGCCCGTCCGGCGCTTGAGGACCGGGGCCCGGGGCGGAGCCCCGGTTTCGGGAAGGGGCGGGGTGGGGGAAAAGCCCCGCGCGGCGGCCCCCGAACGCAGCCCGGCTCACGTGAACCGCTCCGGACGGAACGGCGCGAGCGGAAGCACGGGTTCGGCCCCGGCGAGAACCGCCGCCACCAGCACCCCCGTCGCCGGGGCCAGGCCGATGCCCGCGCCCTCGTGCCCGCAGGCGTGCAGCAGCCCGGGGCGGCGGGGGTCCGGGCCGATCGCCGGGAGGTGGTCGGGGAGGTAGGGGCGGAAGCCGTGGTAGGTGCGCAGGACGCGTACGTCCGCGAGGACCGGGAAGAGGGCCGCCGCCTGGGAGGCGAGGCGGCGCAGGGCCTCCGTGGAGAGCGAGCGGTCGAAGCCGACGCGTTCGCGGGTGGCGCCGATCAGGACCGGGCCGGAGGGGGTGCCCTCCACCACGGCTGAGGACTGGAGCGAGGCGGAGCCGCTGGCCACGTCCGCGATGTAGTCGGCGGCGTAGACCTTGTGCCGGACCACCTTCGGCAGCGGTTCGGTCACCAGGACGAAACCGCGGCGCGGGAGGACCGGCATCTCCACACCGGCGAGTTCGGCGATGCGGCCGCCCCAGGTCCCGGCCGCGTTGACGACGGCGGGGGCGAGCAGGTCGCGGCGCGGGGTGCGGACGCCCCGTACGGCGCCCGAGGCGTCCAGCAGGACCTCGGTCACCTCCTCGCCGAGGTGGACCTCGGCGCCGGCGGCGGCCAGCAGGCGGGCCGCCGCCTGGGCGGGCTGGACCTGGGCGTCCTGGGGGTAGTGGAATCCGCCCGCGAGCCCGGGGGCGAGGTGGGGTTCCAGGTCGTGCAGGGCGTCCGCGGGCACCTCGACCGCCTCGACGCCCGCCTTGCGCTGGCCTTCGGCGAAGGTGCGCAGGGCGTCCACCGCGGCCGGGTCCGAGGCGACCACGAGGCCGCCCTTGGACTCGTACTCGATCTCCCGGGGGAGGGCGGCGGCGAGTTCGCGCCAGAGGCGGGTGGAGAGCAGGGCCAGATCGAGTTCCGGGCCGGCCTCCTTGTCGGAGACGAGCAGGTTGCCCTCGCCGGCGCCGGTCGTACCGCCCGCGACGGGGCCGCGGTCGACGACCGCCACGGAAAGTCCGGCGCGGGCCGCGTAGTAGGCGCAGGCCGCTCCGACGACGCCGGCGCCGATGATGACGGCGTCCAGGGAGTGTCTCTTGAGCACGACAGTAATATGTCACATTCTTCTGCGGCTGCCCAGGCCGGTCCCGTACCTTCCTCGGGGCACGGGACCGGTCCGGGCGGGCCGGTGCGGATCAGCTGCGGAGCGGGCCCTCGCAGCTGTAACTCGACGTGCCGGCGACCTTGTTGCTCCAGATCTCCAGCGGACCGAAGGAGCAGTTCATGTCGGCGAGGTTGTTGGAGGCCGCCCCCGCGCGGTCGAGGATGAAGTAGTCGACCGTCTCGGACATGTCCTTGAAGTTCTGGTCGTCGCTGCGCCAGTTCTTCAGGTTGGCGGTGATGCGCCCGGTACAGGTGAAGCGGCGCTTGCCGGGGTCCCCGTTCTCCACGCAGTCCGGGGTGTTGTAGGTGGCCGTCGCGAAGGCGGACTTCACGTTGGCGAGCGCGGAGTCGCGCAGCTGCTCGTTGGGGGTGAAGACGGTGTTCGGCACGTAGAGCTGGTCGACCTTGGCGATCTGCGCGTCCAGGAAGCGGTCGTAGTCGCGCTGGAGGTAGGCGTCCGCGCCCATCCGGTGGCGCCAGGCGTCGTACGCCGCCACGTCGTTGCCCCGCATGTGCGTGTACATCTCGCGCAGCAGCGAGGGCTTCTCGGTCCACAGGAACTCGAAGAACGTGCCGGCGTAGCTGTAGAAGCGGAAGCCGTCGACGTCGTAACGGGCGTTCAGCAGCTGCTCCACCGACATCCGGGGGCCGCCGCCGGCGGTGTCGTTGATGATGCTCTTGACCAGGGACTTGCGGACGGCGATGCCGTTGTCGCGGGTGGCGCCGTCGAAGAACTCGGCGGTGCCCTCGTCCATGGCGGTCGTGCGGTCGCCCTGGTACCAGTCGCCCTGGCCGAAGAAGCCGGGGACGGCGAAGCGCCCGTTGAGGTAGTGCGTGTACTCGTGGCGGAAGAGCTCTTCCAGGGTGAGGGAGGAGTCCTGCGGGACGCGGCGCTGGTAGGTGTAGAAGGTGGCGCCGTTCTCGATGTAGATGCCGCCGTTGTTGGTGCCGTAGCCGGTCAGGATCGGGTGGTAGTTCTCGTAGTCCGCCCGGGAGGCGTAGAGCACGATGTTCAGCGTGCTGTTGGGGTCTCCGGCTAGCGGCTGGTCGGTGCCCAGGACCCGGTGGAACTGCGTCTTGACCTGCTTGCTCGCGTAGTAGAGCTGGTCGACGGTGGCCCGGTCGAGGGCGGTGCGGACCTTGATGGCGCCGTTGTCGTAGGTGTAGGTGTACGGGAAGAGCTGCTTCTCGATGTCCTCCTTGCAGACCCCGTACGGCTTGCACGCGTTGTAGAAGTTGAGCCAGGAGACGACCTTGGCCCAGGGCTCGGTGCCCAGGCCGCTCTTGACCGGCTCCAGCATCGCGCCGAGGTCGGCGACGACCTGCTCCTGGAGGCCCGCGACCTGGCCGAAGCGGCCGTACTCGCCCAGGGCGTCGCGCGCCACCCAGGCGTTGGCCGTGCCCTTGAGGTGGGTGTAGGTCGCGAAGGCCTTGAACGTGGCCCGGTAGGCGGGGTCGGCGGCCACGGCCGCGTGGAAGGCGGCGTCCTGGTTGCCCGGGTAGACGCCGAGGTAGTTCACGGAGAGGGCGGCGAGGGCGGCGCCCGCCCAGCCGGCGTCGAGGTTGGTGGCCGGGTGGGCCGGGTCCATGGTGGCCAGGACCTTCTTGACGAGGCCGAGTTGGTGCTGGCGCAGGCCCGGCGCACTGCCCGCGTAGAGGGCCTCGCGCAGGGTGCGGGCGTTGGAGGCGGTCACGTCGAAGGTGCGGGCGGCGCCCCCGAAGTCGGCGATGGCCTGGCGCATGGCGTCCACGGTCGGGGCGTCGGTGACGTCGATCTCGGAGCGCGAGTAGTCGTGGTAGACGACCGCGTGCAGGTAGGTGAACATCTCCTCCAGGTGGGAGGAGTTACGGCCGTCGTGCGCGGCGGCCAGGCTGGATATCCGCCGGGAGACGGCCTGGACGTGGGCGTCCGACATCACCGGGGCCAGGCGCGCGTCCCAGGTCCATATGAGCCCGCGCAGACACCCGTCGGCCGTGACGGCCTGGTCGGCGAGGAAGTCGGCGAACTGCTCCGGGCCCAGGTTCTTGATCCCGTCGAGGGTGCAGGGGACGCCCGCGGCGACGCTCTTGGCGGTGGGGGCCGCCTGGGCGGTCGCCTTGCGGCTCTTCTCGCCGCGGTCGGAGGGCGCGGTGGTGGTGGCGGTGGCGGGGGTGGCGGCCCCGGGGACCTTCCCCGCGAGGTCCTTCCCACCGGGGGCCTGGGCCTCCGCCGGGGTGTCGGCCTTCGCGTCGGCGACGCGGTCGACCTCGTCGAACGGGTTCGCGGCCGGGGCCCCGCCGGAGAAGGTGCCGGAGGCGGCGCCGCCCGCGGCGGCGGCGCCCGCGCGGTCCGCGGCCTGGGTGACGGCCTGGCCCGCGGAGGCGAGGAGGGTGACCGCCACGGCGGAGGCGAGGAGGGTCGAACGCACGGTTTTGTGCTTGAACACCGAGGACTCCTGTGGGGAGAGAGGTGGGGGGTGGCGCGTGGGGGGTGGTACGTGGAATGCCCGGGCCAACTGCCCCGGGTCACACGGCGTTTGACGGGGATTAACGTGCCGCGGTGTGAGCTGTAACATAGTAATGTGAAATTGCACTGACAAGACCTGTGCGGCCATCAGTTCGCATCTTCTTGAGAGAACCCCCGCGACCGGAGCCCCCCTCGCCCTCGGAACGGGCGGTCATGACCGGCCCGGATCAGCCGAGTTGGCCGGATCGCGGAGTGCGGGAACCGTCGGCCGCGCCGCGGCCGGCCGGACGGCGACCGCTGCCGCTCAAGGCCCGGGAACGGGAGTACGACGCCCCGGGGCGGGCCGGCGGATCACCGCCGACCCGCACGAGGGCCGGGGTCGGGGCCCGGGTCGGGGCCGGGGCCCCGGGTCGGAGCCCGCGGCCCGGGTCGGAGCCCGCGGCCCGGGTCGGGGCCGGGGCCCGGGGCCGGGCCCGGGCCTGCCAGGCGCTACGGGAGGACCGCGAAGCCGTCGAGTTCGACCAGGGCCCGCTCGTCCCACAGGCGGACCGCGCCGATCACGGCCATCGCGGGATAGTCCCGGCCCGCCAACCTCCGCCAGATCCGCCCCAGTTCGGCCGCGTGCTCGCGGTACGCCGCCACGTCCACCGCGTACACCGTGACCCTGGCCAGGTCCGCCGGGGAGCCGCCCGCCGCCGCCAGGGCCGTCAGGAGGTTGGCCAGCGCCACCTCGAACTGCTCGGCCAGGCCCTCCCCCACCACCTTGCCCCCGCCGTCCAGCGCGGTCTGGCCGGCCAGGAACACCAGCCGCGAGCCGGTCGCCACCACCGCGTGGGAGAAGCCCGTCGCCGGGGAGAGCTCCGCCGGGTTGATCCGCTCCGGGCTCATCCGGCCGCCACCGCCCGGTAGAGCTCCTTCGCGATGATCGAACGCTGCACCTCGCTCGCCCCCTCGTAGATCCTCGGCGCCCGCACCTCCCGGTAGAGGTGTTCCAGCAGGTGCCCCCGCTGGAGCGCGACCGCGCCGTGCAGCTGCACCGCGTGGTCCACCACGTACTGGGCCGTCTCCGTCGCCAGCAGCTTCGCCATCGCCGCCCGGCGCGGTACGTCGCCCGCTCCCCCGTCGTGCGCCCCGGCGGCCGCGTACACCAGCAGCCGGGCCGCCTCCGTGCGGGTGGCCATCTCCGCCACCCGGTGCGCGACCGCCTGGAGGTCGCTCAGCGTCCCGCCGAAGGCGGTGCGGCCCGCCGTGTGGGCGAGGGTCGCGTCCAGCGCGGCCCGGGCCATGCCCACCGCGAAGGCGCCGACGCTGGGCCGGAAGAGGTTCAGGGTGTCCATCGCGACGCGGAAGCCCCGGCCGGGTTCACCGAGGAGGTCTTCCGGGCCGACCGGGACCGCGTCGAAGGCGAGGGCGCCGATGGGGTGCGGGGAGAGCATCTCCAGGGCCTCGCCGGAGAGTCCGGGCCGGTCGGCGGGGACCAGGAAGGCGGAGACCCCCTTCGACCCCGGCCCCTCACCCGTCCGGGCGAAGACGGTGTAGAAATCCGCCTCCGGGGCGTTGGAGATCCACCGCTTCTCGCCGCTCAGCACCCAGCCGCCCCCGGAATCCGGCGCCGCCGCCAGTTCCAGCGCCGCCGCGTCCGAGCCCGCGCCCGGCTCGCTCAGCGCGAACGCGGCCACCGCCCGCCCCGCGCGGACCCGCGGCAGCCACCGCTCGCGTTGTTCGGCGCTGCCCGCCCGCAGGACGGGATACGCGCCGAGTCCCTGGAGGGCGAGCGCCGTCTCGGCCTCCGTGCAACCGTAGGCGAGCGACTCCCGGAGCAGGCACAGCTCCAGCGCCCCGGCCGTGAACACCCGTTCCAGCAGGCCCAGCTCCCCCAGCGCCGCCAGCAGCGGCCGGTTGACCCGGCCCGGCTCCCCCTTCTCGGCCAGCGGCCGCAGCCGGTCGGCCGACAGTGCGCGCAACCGCCCGCACCACTCCTCCTGGTCCACCCCGAGCGCGAATCCGTTCATCCGAACATCCCCGCTTCTATCGCGTCCTGTTGACTGCCGTCACCATCACGATACGCTCGTGGCGGTGACCGCACGGCCCGCTCCACCCCACCCGGGACCGTCGCAAGGGGGCGAACCCGCCTTGGACCTGAAGCCTTCCGCTCACACCGACACTTTTGCCCGCGACCATCTGCCACCCGCGGACGCGTGGCCGGAACTCCTCTTCGAGCTGCCCGAACTGGCCTATCCGGACCGCCTCAACTGCGGGGCCGAGCTGCTCGACGCCACCATCGCCCGGTTCGGGCCCGAGGGGCCCGGCCGGCCCGCCTTCCGCAGCGGCCGCGGCGAGGTGTGGACGTACGGGGAACTGCGCGAGCGCGTGGACCGGCTCGCCCACGTGCTCACCGCCGACCTCGGCGTCGTCCCCGGCAACCGGGTGCTGCTGCGCGGGCCCACCGGCCCCTGGCTCGCCGCCTGCTGGCTCGCGGTGATGAAGGCGGGCGCGGTCGCGGTGACCGTACTGCCCCAGCAGCGCGCGCAGGAGCTGGCCACGGTGTGCTCGATGGCCCGCGTGCAGTTCGCGCTGTGCCACGCGGCCGTGCTGGACGACCTGGTCAAGGCGGAGGTGCCGGGGCTGCGGATCACCACGTACGGGGGCGGTGGCGAGGACGACCTGCTCCGGCTGGCCGAGAGACACGCGGAGCCCTTCGAGGCCGCCCCGACCTCCGCCGACGACGTGGCCCTGATCGCCTTCACCTCCGGCACCACGGGCCGGCCGAAGGGCTGCATGCACTTCCACCGCGACCTGCTCGCCGTGGCCGACACCTTCTCCCGGAGCGTGCTGCGCCCGCGCCCCGACGACGTCTTCGCGGGCAGCCCGCCCCTCGGCTTCACCTTCGGCCTCGGCGGGCTGGTCGTCTTCCCGCTGCGGGCCGGCGCCTCGGCGCTGCTGCTGGAGGACGCGGTGCCGCGCAGGCTGCTGCCCGCCCTCGCCGAACACCGGGTGACCGTGCTGTTCACGGCGCCCACCGCCTTCCGGGCGATGCTGGACGCGCTGGGCCCGTACCACGTGGGCATGTACGACCTCTCCGCGCTGCGTCGCTGCGTCTCGGCCGGGGAGAACCTGCCCGCCGCCACCTGGCAGGCCTGGTACGAGCGCACGGGCCTGCGGATCATCAACGGGATCGGGGCGACCGAGCTGCTGCACATCTTCATCTCGGCCGCCGACGAGGACATCCGGCCCGGCACCACGGGCCGGGTGGTACCGGGCTGGCAGGCGCGGGTGGTGGACGAGTCGGGCATGCCCGTCGCCGACGACGAGCCGGGGCTGCTGGCCGTACGCGGCCCGGTGGGCTGCCGCTACCTGGCCGACCCGCGCCAGGCGGAGTACGTACAGGGCGGCTGGAACCTCACCGGGGACACCTACGTCCGCGACCCGGAGGGCTACTTCCGCTACGTGGCCCGCGCCGACGACATGATCATCTCGTCGGGATACAACATCGCCGGCCCGGAGGTGGAGGAGGCCCTGCTGCGCCACCCGGACGTGGCCGAGGCCGCCGTGGTGGGCCGCCCGGACGAGCGACGCGGGCAGATCGTGGTGGCGTACACCGTGCCGCGTCAGGGCGCGACGCTGACCGAGGAGGCGCTGCGCGCCTTCATGCGGGCCGAGCTGGCCCCGCACAAGTGCCCGCGCGCCTTCGTCTTCCTCTCCGAGCTGCCCCGTACCGGGACCGGCAAGCTGCAACGCTTCCGGCTGCGCGATCTAGCATGAACCCGTGGTCGAGCAGCACACCCCGCGATCTCTGATCGTCACGTTCTACGGCGCCTACGGGCGGGCCTTCGAGGGGCCGGTCCCGGTGTCCGCGCTGATCCGCCTGCTGGGCGCGGCCGGCGTGGACGCCCCGTCGGTCCGCTCGTCGGTGTCCCGGCTGAAGCGGCGCGGCTTCCTGCTGCCCGAGCGCACCGCGGACGGCTCGGCCGCGTACGGGCTCTCCGAGGAGGCGCAGCAGCTGCTGGACGACGGGGACCGGCGCATCTACGGCACGCCGGAGCCCTCCGACGAGTGGCTGGTGGCGGTGTTCTCCGTGCCGGAGCAGGAGCGGAGCAAACGGCACCTGCTGCGCTCGCGGCTGGCCCGGCTGGGGTTCGGCACGGTGGCGCCGGGTGTGTGGATCGCCCCGGCCCGGCTCGCGGAGGAGACCGCGCACACGCTGGAGCGGCTGCGGCTGACGCCGTACGTGGAGCTGTTCCGCGGCGCCCACCTCGGTTTCGCCCCGACCGCGGAGGCGGTGGCCCGCTGGTGGGACCTGGCGGCCCTGGCCAAGCAGCACGAGGAGTTCCTGGACCGGCACGGACCTGCCCTGCGCGCCCTGGAATCGGGCCCGGAGCCGACCCCGGAGGAGGCCTACCGCGGCTATCTGCTCGCCCTGGACAGCTGGCGCCGGCTCCCGTACGCGGACCCGGGCCTGCCCCGCGACCTGCTTCCGGCGGACTGGCCGGGCGACCGCGCCGCGGCCGTCTTCGCCGAACTGCACGCACGCCTGCGGGACCGGGGCACGCTGTTCGCACGGCCGTGAGGACGGTGCACGCAACCATCGGTGCGGAAACAGGGGTGCGGAAATCCGAGTGCGGCCGGTCCGCGCGCCGCGCCAGGATGGGCCATGACTTGGACCTTCAGCTCCGACCTCGACGCCTACCTCGCCGCGACGGGCCCGGCGGTGGCCGCGCATCCCGTCTCCAACACCCTCCTGCTCACGGTCGCCGACGCGCTGGAACGGCGCGGGCCCCACGCCTACGGGTCCGCCGATCCGGTCTTCGGATGGTGGACCGGGGCCGACGGCACGGTCTCCGGGGCCCTGCTGTGCACCCCGCCCCATCCGCTGCAACTCGGCGCGCTGCCCGAGGAGGCCGTGCTCGCGCTCGCGTCCGCCCTGGGGACCGAGCCGCTGCTCGCCGGGGTGGACGGCATCAGCGCCCGGCGCCGCGACACGGACACCCTGACCGCCGCGTGGGGGCGCCCGACCCGCCTCTCCGAGGAGAACCGCCTCTACCGGCTGGCCGGGCTCGTCGACCCGGATCCCGCGCCCACCGGGCGGCCCAGGGTCGCCGCCGAGGAGGACCTCCCGCTGCTGCTGGAGTGGATCGAGGCCTTCCACGTGGAGGCCGGCATCCCCGGCGGGGCCTCCGAGGCGGCACTGCGCGACCGGATCTCCTACGGCGGCATCCTGCTCTGGGAGGATGCCGGGGTGCCCGTCTCCCTCGCCTCCTTCAGCCGCCCGATCGGCTCCGCGGCCCGCGTCGGCCCGGTCTACACCCCGCCCGCCGTCCGCGGCCGCGGCTACGCCGCCGGGGCCACGCACGCGGCGAGCGAGGCGGCGTACGCGGCCGGTGCCTCCGAGGTGGTCCTCTTCACGGACCTGGCGAACCCGACCAGCAACGGCGTCTACCTGCGCCTGGGCTACACCCCGGTCGAGGACCGCGTGGAGGTCGTCGTCACGTGAGCACGCCCGAGGAGAGCCCTGAGCCGAGCTGGGTGATCGCGGCCAACGTCGTCCGGTGGCGCCGCTACGGCGAGGGCGGCCAGGGGCAGCGACCCGGCACGAAGATGTTCGAGGGCGGCTCCAAGGTGTACCTCCTGAGCGGCTGGCGCGAGCAGTGCCCCGTGGTGGGCCGGCCCCGTCGCACCCGGCGCTACGTCGAGGCGTGGGCGTCGGTCCGCGACCTCCACACGTTCCGCCCGTACCTGGCTCGGGGACCCGCACTGCTCCGCACCGTCGACGAACGGGGCTTCATGCACAGGGAGGCCGCCGCCGACGCGGCGGCGTACCTGGAGCGGCCGGCCTGGGAGCCGCGCACGGAGTCCTGGCCCGACTGGCCGCATCCAGAGCCCTGCCACTGCCACGAGTGCCTCACGCTCGGCTCGGGCCGCTGACCGGCGGGGCTCAGCCCCGTCCCGTCGGCGGTTTGCGGCTGCCCGCGCGGTACGGCGCGGGCCAGGGTGCGGCCGGGCCCTCGTAGGACTGGTCGGCGGCGGCGTGCAGGGTCCAGTGCGGGTCGTAGAGGTGGGGGCGGCCCAGCGCGCAGAGGTCGGCGCGGCCCGCCAGGAGCAGGGAGTTGACGTCGTCCCAGGAGGAGATGGCGCCGACGGCGATGACGGGGACGCCGAGGGCGTTGCGGATCCGGTCGGCGTAGGGGGTCTGGTACGAGCGCCCGTACTCGGGGGTCTCGTCCGCGACCACCTGGCCGGTGGAGACGTCGATGGCGTCGGCTCCGTGCTCCACGAAGGCGGCGGCGATCCGCACCGCTTCCTCGGGGGTGGTGCCGCCGGGTGCCCAGTCGGTGGCGGAGAGGCGGACGGTCATCGGGCGGTCCTCGGGCCAGACGGCGCGGACCGCGTCGAAGACCTCCAGCGGGAAGCGCAGCCGGTTCTCCAGCGGCCCGCCGTAGGCGTCTTCGCGGTGGTTGGTCAGCGGGGAGAGGAACCCGGAGAGCAAGTAGCCGTGGGCGCAGTGCAGTTCCAGCAGGTCGAAGCCGCTGTCGGCGGCGCGGACGGCGGCGGCCGCGAACTCCGAGCGCAGTGCCGCCAGGTCCGCTTCGTCGAGGGCGCGCGGGGCGGCCGAGACGCCCGGCCGGTACGGCAGCGCGGAGGCGGCGACCAGCGGCCAGTTGCCGGCGGGGAGGGGGTCGTCCATGCCCTCCCACATGACCCGGGTCGAGCCCTTTCGGCCGGCGTGCCCGAGCTGGACGCCGAGCGCGGTGCCGGGGGCGGAGGTGTGGACGAAGTCGGCGATGCGATTCCAGGCGGTGGCCTGCTCCTGGGTCCAGAGGCCGGCGCAGCCGGGGGTGATGCGGCCCTCCTCGCTGACGCAGACCATCTCGGTCATCACGAGCCCCGCGCCGCCGAGGGCCCGGGCTCCGAGGTGGACGAGGTGGAAGTCCCCCGGCACGCCCCCGTCCGCGGAGTACATGTCCATCGGGGAGACGACGACCCGGTTGCGCAGGGTCAGGCCGCGCAGCCGCAGCGGGGTGAACATCGGCGGGGTGTTCTCGTCCGGGCAGCCGAAGTCCCGTTCCACGGCGCGGGTGAACCGCTCGTCGCGCAGCCGCAGGTTGTCGTGGGTGACGCGGCGGCTGCGGGTGAGGAGGTTGAAGGCGAACTGGCGGGCGGGCTGGTCGACGTACCCCTCGATCTCCTCGAACCAGCGCATGCTGGCGGCGGCCGCGCGCTGGGTGCTCGCGACGGCGGGGCGCCGCTCGGCCTCGTAGGCGGCGAGGGCGTCGGGCACCTCGGGGTGTGCGCGCACGGCTTCGGCGAGGGCGAGGGCGTCCTCCACGGCGAGTTTGGTGCCGGAGCCGATGGAGAAGTGCGCGGTGTGCGCCGCGTCGCCGAGCAGGACCACATTGCCGTGCGACCAGTGCTCGTTGACGACGGTGCGAAACCGCGTCCACGCGGAGCGGTTCCCGCGCAGCGGCCGCCCGTGCAGGGCCTCGCTGAACGTCTTGGCGCAGCGGGCGGCGGACTCGGTCTCGTCGCACAGGTCGAAACCGGCGGCCCGCCACACCTCGTCGCGCATCTCGACGATGACCGTGGAGGAGTCGGCCGCGTAGGGGTAGGCGTGCAGCTGCATGACCCCGTGCTCGGTCTCGGCGATCTCGAAGCGGAAGGACTCGAAGGCGAAATCGGCGGCGAGCCAGATGTACCGGCAGCGCCCGGGCGTCACGGACGGCCGGTAGTGCGCCGCCCCGGCCTCGCGGACGGCGCTGTGCACGCCGTCGGCCGCGACCACCAGGTCGTACGAGGCGGAGAGCGTTCCGGGGTCGGGGGCCGCCGTCCGGAACCGGAGCCGGACGCCGAGCCCAGCGCAGCGTTCGTGCAGGATCTCCAGCAGCCGGCGCCGGCCGATGGCGGCGAAGCCGTGGCCGCCGGAGGTCAGCAGCCGGCCCCGGTGCACGATGTCCACGTCGTCCCAGCGCACGAACTCCGCGCCGAGGGCGGCGTGCACGACGGTGTCCGCCCGCTCGATGCCGCCGAGGGTCTCGTCGGAGAGGACGACGCCGAAGCCGAAGGTGTCGTCGGGTGCGCCCCGCTCCCAGAGCTCGACGGTGTGACCCTGCCGGGCCAGCAGGGCGGCCGCGTAGAGGCCACCGGGTCCCCCGCCGACGACCGCCACCCGCATGGCGGTTACCTGCCCTGCCACTGCGGCGGCCGCTTCCCGGTGAAGGCGGCGTGGAACTCGGCGTAGTCCCGGCCGTTCATCAGCAGGGCCTGGGTGGCGGCGTCCAGCTCCACGGAAGCGGCCAGCGGCATGTCGAGTTCGGCGGTGAGCAGGGCCTTGGTCTGCGCGTAGGCGAGTACGGGGCCCGCGGCCAGGTGATGGGCGAGCTCGTCCGCCCGTACGAGCGACTTGCCCTCCTCGGTGAGCTCGCTGAGCAGGCCGATCCGTTCGGCCTCGGCGGCGCGTACGGGCTCTCCGAGCATCAGCAGCCGGGTGGCGTGGCCGAGGCCGACGACGCGGGGCAGCAGGTAGGCGGCGCCCATGTCGCCGCCGGAGAGGCCGACGCGGGTGAAGAGGAAGGCGAACCGGGCGGTGGGGTCGGCGATGCGGAAGTCCGCGGCGAGCGCGAGGACGGCGCCGGCTCCGGCTGCCACCCCGTGTACGGCTGCGATGACCGGGAAGGGGCATTCGCGGATGGCGCGTACGACCTGACCGGTCATCCGGTTGAAGTCGAGCAACTGGGAGGTGTCCATGGCGAGGGTGGCGCCGATGATCTCGTCCACGTCTCCGCCGGAGCAGAAGCCGCGCCCCTCTCCGCCGAGCACGAGGGCGCGCACGGAGCGGTCGCGGGAGAGTTCGGCGAGCAGATCGCGCAGGTCGGCGTAGGCGCCGAAGGTGAGCGCGTTCAGCTTCTCGGGGCGGTCGAAGGTGACGGTGGCGACGCCGTCCTGCCGGGTCAGCCGGAGGTGGTGCCACCGTTCGGTCGCTGCTGTGGAACCGGTGAAGGGGCTCACGCTCTCGACGGTATCACCGGATCCTGACTACCGTCATAGAAACGCGACACGCGACCGCGCGCGTTCGCCCATCCGGGCGCCACGCCGACCATGGACGCCATTGGTCCAACCTCTTGGCGACCAAGGTCCCCCGCCGTTCCGCCGGGGTGCCCTACAGGAACAGATTTCAACTTCGTATCGTTGAATTCAGTACCTACTGACCACGGAAGGACGGTGCCGCGTTGCACGACCCCTCCGCCTGGCGGATCGCCCTGCCGCACACGGCGGCCGCCGTACCCATGGCCCGCGCGCTCGTCCGCACCGCGCTGGCCGAGATCGAGAGGCCTGCGGACAGCGACACGGCGGAGCTGCTGACGGCGGAGCTGGTCGCCAACGCCGTGGAGCACACCGACAGCGGCGTCCCGATCGAACTGGTCGTGGAACTGCTGGCGAACGGCTGCCAGGTCGAGGTCCACGACGGCGATCCGCAGCCGCCCGGCGACCTGACGGCCCGCCCGGACGGACACCACCCCGACCCCTGGCAGGAGCACGGCCGCGGGCTGCTGCTGATCCGCGCCCTCAGCTCCGCCTGCGGCCACCGCCGCACCGCGCGGGGCAAGGCGGTGTGGTTCACCCTGCCCGCGCGCGTATGACTATGCGTCGGATGACTATGCGTCGGACTTCGGCTTCGCCAGCGTCGCCACGAGTACGGCCTTGATGGTGTGCAGCCGGTTCTCGGCCTCGTCGAAGACGATGGAGTACTCCGACTCGAACACCTCGTCCGTCACCTCGAGCGATTCCAGCCCGTGGCTCTCGTGGATCTCCCGGGCCACCTTGGTGCCGAGGTCGTGGAAGGCCGGCAGGCAGTGCATGAACTTCACGTCCGGGTTCCCGGTGGCCCGCAGCACGTCCATGGTGACGGCGTACGGGGACAGGGCGGCGATCCGCTCGTCCCAGACCTCCTTGGGCTCACCCATCGAAACCCAGATGTCCGTCAGGACGAAGTCGGCCTGGGCGACGCCCTCCGCGATCTCCTCGGTCAGGGTGATCCGCGCACCGCTCTCCGCCGCAAGCCTGCGCGCCTGGGCCACCACCGGCTCGGTCGGCCAGTAGGCCTTCGGCGCGACGATCCGTACGTCCATGCCCAGCAGCGCGCCCGTCACCAGGTAGGAGTTGCCCATGTTGAAGCGGGCGTCACCGAGGTAGGCGAAGGAGATCCGCTCCAGCGGCTTGGCGCTGTGCTCGGTCATGGTGAGGACGTCGGCCAGCATCTGGGTGGGGTGCCAGTCGTCGGTGAGGCCGTTGAAGACGGGCACGCCGGAGTAGGCGGCGAGCTCCTCCACGGTGTCCTGGCTGTCACCCCGGTACTCGATCGCGTCGAACATCCGGCCCAGCACCCGGGCGGTGTCCTTGACCGACTCCTTGTGGCCCATCTGGGAGCCGGAGGGGTCGAGGTAGGTGGTGTGGGCGCCCTGGTCGGCGGCGGCGACCTCGAAGGCGCAGCGGGTGCGCGTCGAGGTCTTCTCGAAGATCAGGCCGATGTTCCTGCCCTTGAGCTGACGCTGCTCGATCCCGGCCTTCTTGGCCGCCTTCAGGTCGGCGGCGAGCTCGACCAGGCCGCGGAACTCGGCGGCGGTGAAGTCGAGCTCCTTGAGGAAACTGCGGCCGGTGAGGTCGGTGGCCATGGGGTCGCTCCAGCGTCACGGTGACAGGGGATGTTGGAAGTCTATACGATGCTCTGCATTGATATACAGAAACGTGATCGCTGCCTCACGAAGTGGTGGAGCCGGCGAGCCATGGGGCCGCGCGGCCACGGAGCCGCCGGGCCGGTCTAGGCCACGGCGTCGCGTTCGACCGGGCAGCTCATGCAGCGCGGCCCACCGCGGCCCCGGCCCAGCTCGCTGCCCGGGATCTCGATGACCTCGATGCCCTCCTTGCGCAGGTGGGTGTTGGTGGTCACGTTCCGCTCGTAGGCGACGACCACCCCCGGCTCCACGGCCAGTACGTTGCACCCGTCGTCCCACTGTTCGCGCTCCGCCGAGTGCACGTCCTGGGTCGCGGTCAGCACCCGGATGGAGTCCAGGCCCAGGGCCGCCGCGATCGCCCGGTGCATGTGCTCCGCCGGATGGTCGGTCACCTTCAGCTCGCCCGGACCGTCGCCCGGCTCGATCGTGTAGGAGCGGAGCATGCCGAGCCCCGCGTACTGGGTGAACGTATCTCCGTCGACCATGGTCATCACGGTGTCCAGGTGCATGAAGGCCCGCCGCTTCGGCATGTCGAGGGCCACGATGCTGCGCGCCGAACCGGCGGCGAACAGGCCCCGCGCCAGCATCTCCACCGCCTGCGGGGTGGTCCGCTCGCTCATCCCGATCAGCACCGCCCCGTTGCCGATGACCAGCACGTCGCCGCCCTCGATGGTCGAGGGGTAGTCCGTCTGCCCCTGTGACCAGTAGTGGAAGGCCCCGGAGGAGGTGAAGAGCGGATGGTGCCTGTAGATCGCCTCGAAGTGGACGGTCTCCCGCTGCCGGGCCGGCCAGCGCATCGCGTTGATGGACACGCCGTCGTAGATCCAGGCCGAGGTGTCCCGGGTGAAGAGGTGGTTGGGCAGCGGCCCCAGCAGGAAGCCGTCCAGGTCCAGCGCGTGGAAGCGCACCGACAGCGGCTCGGCGTGCCGCTCCAGGTACTCGCGCTTGGTCATCCCGCCGACCAGCGCCTCCGCCAGTTCGACCGAGGACAGTGCGTCGAAGTCCGACCTCAGGTGATCGGTGGCGAGCGGCCCGTACTCCTTCTCGTCGAAGACCCGGTCCAGTACGAGATGTCTCGCCTCCGGGATGTCCAGGGACTCGACCAGCAGATCGCCGAAGAGGTGGACCGCGACACCCCGGTCGCGCAGCACGTCCGCGAAACCGTCGTGCTCCTGGCGGGCCCGGCGCACCCACAGCACGTCGTCGAAGAGGAGCGCGTCCTTGTTGCTCGGTGTGAGCCGCTTCAGCTCCAGGTCGGGCCGGTGGAGGATGACGCGGCGAAGCCGCCCGGTCTCGGAGTCGACATGGAATCCCATGCCGTACACGTTCCCAGACGGGGCGGCTTTGACCCGGCGTCCGCTCAGCGGGCCGGGGTGAGGCCGAGAAGCGCCGTCGGCGCGCCGACGAGCTCCGGGGCGACCACGCCCAGCTTGGGCAGCGTGACGTCCGGCAGACCGTAGTTGGCGGCGTTCGGCATCGTCAGCGGGGAGCCGACGACCGCGCCGGGGGTGTGGGCGCGCATGTCCGTGTCCGGGGCCGTCAGGGAGCCCTCGCCGTCCGTCGCCGGGTCGCCCAGCAGGTTCGGCACCGGCGTGGAGACGAGCGTGCGGCCGAGCTCGGTGCTGAGCGGGACGGTCGGGAGCAGTGGGGTCGGAAGCATGTCCCCCATGTGCTGGACCGGCGCCTCGGGCGCTCCGACGACCGGCACCGGGATCCCGGTGGCCACGCGCGGGGTGTCCACGCCCAGCGTGGTCTTCACGGCGTCCAGGGGGACACCGACCGGCACCGAGTCGGC
Organism: Streptomyces sp. NPDC096339; assembly: GCF_044762985.1. NCBI lineage: Bacteria > Bacillati > Actinomycetota > Actinomycetes > Kitasatosporales > Streptomycetaceae > Streptomyces > Streptomyces sp. NPDC096339. Next base: position 158,782 of record NZ_JBIWFI010000006.1, read on the forward strand.
GACGGCCGGGGTGGCAGCGCCGGCCGCCGCCATACAGGTCATGAGCGCCGCAATGCTTCCGCGCGCGGTCATCTTCATAGGTGACGTTCCGTCCTTCCAGGGTCGCGGACACTCCGCTGCCCTGGATGAACGATCCCGCCGGGCGGGTTCCCTGCGTTCGGGGCGAAAGTTCCCCCATACGACCTAAAGAGGGGCCGCCCGGAGGTCTCGGCTTGACGCCCCGGGCGGCTGTCGGCATATGCCCTCCGGTGTCAGAGCCGGGGGTCGACCGGCTCCGATTCGAGGGCCAGCACCGCGAAGACCGCTTCGTGCACCCGCCACAGCGGCTCCTCGGCGGCCAGCCGGTCCAGCGCCTCCAGACCGAGCGCGTACTCGCGCAGCGCAAGGGAGCGCTTGTGCCCGAGGAAGCGCTGGCGCAGCCGCTCCAGGTGGTCCGGACGGGTGTACTCCGGGCCGTAGATGATCCGCAGGTACTCGCGGCCCCGCACCTTGACGCCGGGCTGCACGAGGCGGCCCTTGGCGTCCCGGGCGTAGGCCTGGAGCGGCTTGACGACCATGCCCTCGCCGCCGGCGGCCGTCAGTTCCAGCCACCAGTCGGTGCCGGCCCGTACGGAGGCCTCGTCCGCGGTGTCCACGAGGATCCGGCCGGTGCGGCGCAGCAGCCCGGTGCCCGCGGCCTCGTCGGCGGCGACCAGCCGGTCCAGCCAGAACAGCTGCTCGTCGTGGGGTACGGCGGCCAGCGAACGCCCGGCCGCCGCCAGCAGCTGGAACGGCGCGAACCGTACGCCGTCCAGCCCGTCGGTGGTCCAGCAGTAGCGCCGGTACGCCTCGGTGAACGCGGCGGCGTCGGCGGCCCGGCCGCGCTGGCGCTCCAGCAGCTCACCGGTGTCGATGCCGCGGGCTGCGGCCGCCTCCAGCGCGGCGAGCGCACCCGGGAAGACGGCGCCGGAGGCCGCGCCCACGGCGGCGTACTGGTTGCGCAGCAGGCCGGTGGACTTCAGCGACCAGGGCAGCAGTTCCCCGTCGATCAGCAGCCAGTCCGTGCCGAGCTCCTCCCAGAGACCGGCGTCGGTGACGGCCGAGCGGAGCCGGGTCAGGACCTCCTCGGTGACCTCCGGGTCCTTGAAGAAGGGCCGGCCGGTGCGGGTGTAGACGGAGCCGGTGGGCCCGTCCACGCCGAACCGCTCGCGGGCCGCGTCGGTGTCCTTGCAGACCAGGACGGTGGCGCGGGAGCCCATGTGCTTCTCCTCGCACACGACCTGGGCGATGCCGTCCTTGCGGTACTGGGCGAAGGCCTCGGCCGGGTGCTCCAGGTAGCCCTCCTCCCGCGAGGTCTCGGTCGGCGCCATGGTCGGAGGCAGGTACGGCACGAGGCGCGGGTCCACCGCGAAGCGGCTCATGACCTCCAGGGCGGCGGCCGCGTTCTCCTCGCGCACGTTGACGTTGCCGAGGTGCCGGGTCTCGACGACCCGGCGTCCCTGTACGTCGGCCAGGTCGAGCGGGCGCCCGTCGTGCCCGCCGGGCGCCTCTGCGGCGAGCGGCTTGACCGGCTCGTACCAGACCTTCTCCGCCGGCACGTCGACCAGTTCGCGCTCGGGCCAGCGCAGGGCGGTCATCTTCCCGCCGAACACCGCGCCGGTGTCCAGGCAGATGGTGTTGTTGATCCACGCGGTGTTGGGGACCGGGGTGTGGCCGTAGACCACGACGGCCTTGCCGCGGTAATCCTCGGCCCACGGGTAGCGCACGGGCAGGCCGAACTCGTCCGTCTCGCCGGTGGTGTCCCCGTACAGGGCGTGCGAGCGGACCCGGCCGGAGGTGCGACCGTGGTACTTCTCGGGCAGGCCCGCGTGGCAGACCACCAGCTTGCCGTCGTCGAGCACGTAGTGGCTGACGAGGCCGCGGATGAACTCCCGCACCTCCCGTACGAACTCCTCCGGCTCCTTCTCCAGCTGCTCGATGGTCTCGGCGAGCCCGTGGGTCCGCTGGACCTTGGAGCCCTTGAGGTGACGGCCGAGCTTGTTCTCGTGGTTCCCGGGCACGCACAGGGCGTTGCCGGACTTCACCATGCCCATGACGCGGCGCAGGACGCCCGGGCTGTCGGGACCGCGGTCGACGAGGTCGCCGACGAAGACGGCGGTGCGGCCCTCGGGGTGGACGCCGTCCTCGTAGCCGAGCTTGGCGAGGAGAGTCTCCAGCTCGGAGGAGCAGCCGTGGATGTCACCGACGATGTCGAAGGGGCCGGTGAGGTGGGTGAGGTCGTTGAAGCGCTTCTCCAGCACCACCTCGGCGCTCTCGGCCTCTTCGACGGAGCGCAGCACGTGGACCCTGCGGAATCCCTCGCGCTCCAGACCGCGCAGGGAGCGCCGCAGGTCGCGGCGGTGGCGCTGGATGACGGCGCGGGGCAGTCCGGCCCGGTCGGGGCGGGCCGCGTTGCGCTCGGCGCAGACCTCTTCGGGCATGTCGAGCACGATGGCGATGGGCAGTACGTCGTGCTCGCGGGCGAGCCGGACCAGGCCGCGGCGGGCCTCGGCCTGGACGCTCGTCGCGTCGACGACGGTCAGGCGCCCCGCCGCCAGCCTCTTGCCCGCGATGAAGTGCAGGACGTCGAAGGCGTCCCGGCTGACGCTCTGGTCGTTCTCGTCGTCGGAGACGAGCCCCCGGCAGTAGTCGGAGGAGATGACCTCGGTCGGCTTGAAGTGCTTGCGGGCGAAGGTGGACTTGCCCGATCCGGTGGCTCCGATCAGGACGACGAGGGACAGATCGGTGACGGGAAGTACGCGGTGCTTCTCGGTCTCGGTGCTGATGTCGGTATCGGTCTCGGTGGTCATGCTGCCTCGCCCTCCTTCGGGGTCTCGGTGGTGGTGTCGGTCTGGGTGAAGACGGCCATCTGGGTCGGTGGCCCGACCTCGGGGTCGTCGTCGCCCACGGCGACGAACTCGACGCCGTAGCCGTGCCGGTTCGCGACGCCGTCGGCCCAGGCGCGGAATTCCTCGCGGGTCCACTCGAAGCGGTGGTCGCCGTGGCGGACCTGCCCGGCGGGCAGCGTCTCCCAGCGGACGTTGTACTCGACGTTCGGAGTGGTGACGAGAACGGTCCGGGGGCGGGCCGAGCCGAACACCGCGTACTCCAGGGCGGGCAGCCGCTCCGGGTCCAGGTGCTCGATGACCTCGCTCAGCACGGCCGCGTCGTAGCCGGCCAGCCGCTTGTCGGTGTAGGCGAGCGAACCCTGCATGAGCGTGACGCGCGAGCTCTGCCGCTCCCCCATCCGCTCCAGCCGCAGCCGCTTGGCGGCCAGGTTCAGGGCGCGCACGGACACGTCCATGCCGACGATCTCGGTGAACGACACCTCCTTGAGGAGGGCCTGCACCAGCTGCCCCTGTCCGCAGCCGAGATCGAGGACGCGTGCGGCGCCCGCGGCCCGCAGCGCGGCGAGGATCGCCTCGCGCCGCTGCACGGCGAGCGGCACGGACCGCTCCGCGATCTCGTCGTCGACCGCGTTGTCGAGCTCCTCGACCTCGCTGCCGTCGGACTCGGCGAGGCGTACCAGCTCCAGCCGCTCCAGCGCGTCCTGGGTCAGCCGCTTGTGACGGGCCAGGTAGCGGGAGCTGATCAGCCCGTGCTCGGGGTGGGAGGCGAGCCAGCCGTCCCCGGCGCGCAGCAGCTTGTCGACCTCGTCGGGTGCGATCCAGTAGTGCTTGGCGTCGTCGAGGACGGGCAGCAGCACGTACAGCTGGCGCAGGGCGTCGGCGAGCCGGAGCTCGCCCTCCAGTACGAGGCGCACGTACCGGGAGTCCCCCCACTCGGGGAACCGCTCGTCGAGCGGTACGGGCTCCACGGTGACGAGGTCCCAGCCCAGCGGGTCGAACAGCCGGTGCACGAGCGCCGCTCCGCCGCGTGCGGGCAGTACGGGGATCTCGACGCGCAGCGGCCGCTTCTCCTCGGGCAGCTCGGGCCGCGCGGCGCACTGACCCTTCAGCGCGCTGCGGAACACCCCGCTGAGCGCGACGGCGAGCAGCGAGGAGGCGGCGTACGGGCGGTCGTTCACGTACTGCGCGAGCGCCGCGTCGGGAGCCCCGCCCCGCCCCTTGCCCTGCCCGCGCCGCACGAGCGCGACGGGATCCACCTCCAGCAGCAGGGCCGCCGTGCACCGCTCGGCCGTGGCCTCGGGATAGAACACGTGGGCGGTGCCGTGGGAGGTGGAGAACGCCTGGGTCTTCCCGGGATGCTTGTGCAGCAGGAAGCCCAGGTCGGTCGCGGGTCGTTCAGGGGTACCGGTGGTGGAGATCGTCAGGAACACACGTCCGAGTATGGGTGGGCGCACGAGGCCCGGCCAACGTGTTTTCCGGGAAGTCCGCAGGTGAGGGACTTCCTCGTTTCACATACAAGAGCCGGCACAGTTTGACATTCTGCTCGGGTTTGAACATTCGTTCGCTTTCCGGCAGATCTGGAGCACCGTGTACCAGCAGTACCAGCAACCCCACTCCTACGCCCCCCAACCCTTAAGACGTTGGTGGCAACATCCGGCGCTGATCATCACCGCCCTGATCCTCCTGCCCCCGGCGGGGATCGCACTGGCCTGGACGAGCCGGTGGGACCAGAAGAAGAAGATCATCGCCACTGTCCTGTCGGGGGTGTGGTTCCTGGTGATCCTGCTGACCCCGGATTCGGCGAAGAAGTCGGGCGACGACGCCAAGTCCCCGGCCGCCGTCACGACGACGGCCGCGCCCCAGTCCTCGGCGGCCTCAGCGGCCCCCGCCTCCGCGATGCCCGACGTCGTCGGCACTCCCTTCGCCGGGGCCGAGAAGGCCGTGGAAGCCCTGGTCGACACCGAGTTGACCGCCCTCAGCGCGTACGCGGACGTGACGCTGCCGGCCGACCACACGACGTGGGTCGTGTGCTTCCAGGAGCCTGCGGCGGGTGCTGCGCTCGCATCGAAGTCCGTCCCGGCGAGCGTCCACCTCGTCGCGGCCGGTACGACGTGCCCGGCCGAGAAGGGCACCTCCCTGAAACCGAAGTCCACTCCCAAGGCCACGCCCACCCCCACGCCCAAGCCCACGGTGGACGAGGACGCCTCGAGCAGCGGCGGCGGAGGCAGCGTCTCCTACAGCAACTGCGCCGCGGTGAAGGCCGCCGGCAAAGCCCCCATCCGCCGCGGCGACCCGGGCTACGGTCGACACCTCGACAAAGACGGCGACGGCATCGCCTGCGAACGCTAGGGGGTCAGCGGGGCCAGGCCGAGTCCGGGGCACCTGGGGGGACAGGCGCCGGCCCCGCTAGCCGAGGACGTCGGCACCCAACTCCGCGATGCGCTCTGGGCCGATGCGGCAGCACCCGCCGATGAGGCGGGCGCCCGCACGGCGCCAGGCGGCCGTGGGCCAGGGCGCCTCGGTGGCCGGCGTGTGCCAGGTGCCGGTGGCGGTTTCCCAGACCGAGCCGTCGTTGGGGTAGGCCACGAGCGGCTTCGTGGTGGTGCCGGCCGCGGCCTCCAGGGCCGGCAGCACCTGGGCCGGGTCGCAGCAGTTGACGCCGAGGGCGACGATCTGCGGGGAGCCCGCGGCGAGGGCGAACGCCTCGGAGAGCGGGGTGCCGGAGCGGGTGCGGCCACCCGCGACGGTGTAGCTCAGCCAGGCCGGCGCCCCGGTCCGGGCCAGGACCGTCAGCAGGGCCTCGGCCTCGTCCGGATCGGGGATGGTCTCCAGGGCGAGGACGTCCGGACCCGCGTCGAGCAGGGCCTCGACGCGAGGCTGGTGGAAGGCGACGAGCTCGCGCACGCTCAGCCCGTACCGTCCCCGGTACTCGGAGCCGTCCGCCAGCACCGCCCCGTACGGGCCCACCGAGGCGGCCACCCACACCTCGTGCTCGGCCGCCTCGGCCGCGCGGGCCGCGAGCTCGACGCTGCGGCGCAGCAGGGCGGAGGTCTGCGCGCGGTCGTGGCCGCGGGCGGCGAAGCTCTCGTACCCGACCTGGTAGCCGGCCGTGATCAGCACCTCCGCGCCGGCCCGTGCGTAGGCGGTGTGGGCGGCCTCCACCTGCTCCGGCTGCTCGACGAGCACCCGGCCCGTCCAGAGTCCGCCGGACAGGTCGCAGCCCTGTGCGGTGAGCTGGTTGCTCAGCCCGCCGTCCAGGAGCAGGGTCCTGTGCTCAAGGGCCCTGGCGAGCGGGCCGGACGCGCGTGGCATCGGGGCTACCTCGTTCCGAGTGTGGCTGCGGCGGCCGTGTTCCATTGTCCCGGATTGTGTCGCGCGGCGTGCATGACACCGGTTCGCCCACGCGTTGCCGCACGGCGGCACGGGCCGTCCCGTCCCGCCCACCCCTGCCGAGTGAATCTTCGTCAACCGGATGTGTCGGTCCCCGGCCCCGCCAGTGACCAGGCCGGACGGGGATCGTTGCTCGGAGGGAGCCGGACCGCCCGGCCCGCGCGCCGGCGGACCCTTCGCCGGTGCGTCCACCGCACCCTTCCGCCCCCGGAAGGGGCCAGGGCCGAGGAGGCCGCCATGTCCCACGAGTCCGCGCCGGAGACCGGTCACCTCACCGGCCAGACCGGACAGACCGGACAGGCAGCACACGACCACGCACCCCAGGAGCCCGTGGTGCCCGCCCAGGGCGGCGGCGCGCCGAAGGGCCTGCTCCAGCAGATGGAAGAGCTGATGGCGGCGCTGAACGCCGACCTCTCGCAGCTCGACGCCGACCTCCAGTCCTCCACGGAGCGCGCTCCGGCCGCCGGCTCCGAGAACGAGCGGCCGGCGCACCGGGCGTACTGACCGTGCGGGTCCCGTCGCGCGCGGCGGGACCCGTGCCGTCAAGGCCGGGCCACCCGCCGTCGCCGGACGGCCCGTCAGGCCACCCCCGAGGCGGACCCCCGCTCGCGGACCGAGATCCGCCGCAGCAGCGCCCGTACCCGGTCGCTCGACTCGTCGGCCGCGTCGATCGACTCTATGCACTGCCAGTACAGGGTCTCGTCATCCGTCCCGCAGGCCACCCCGACCAGGGCTATGCCCACTTCCCCCAGCAGCGCCTGCAGTCCGAGCAGCGCCTGCCGGACATCCGACACCTCGCTCAACTGGGCTGCTCTCGGCGGACGTTCCGGCGCGACGCCCTCGCCGCGCAGGGCCGCTCTGTCGAGCACCCCGCAGCCTCTGCTTCCCGCTTCCCCCAGTCCTCGCGCCTCCGATCTCAGCTCCTGCGGCCCGGTGACCGCCAGGTAGCCCCCTATGCCCTGCGCGAGCGCCTGCGCCTGCCAGGCCTCGCCCACGATGTCCCACGCAGCCCCACTCTGTGCCAGCGCGTGCCGGCCGGCCGCGATGAGCCGTACCGCATCCATATGCCGTCCCCCGTCCGCACGACATCCCGCCGTTCCCGCCACTACCCAGAGTGAGGGCAACCGGCCAGTAAAGCCAGGGGTATTCGGAAAATGTGGACAGAAACGTGATTGTGGATGACCCCATCACTCCGAAGAGTGACGATTCGGTGTCGGAGGGCCCGTCACGGGGAAGCGGAGCTCGTTCCTCTCGATCTTCGCGGCGAGCGCATCCAGCACATCCACCCCCAGGACCTCACAGAACTGCAGCAGGTACGCGAGCACGTCGGCCACCTCATCGGCCACGCGGTGGGCGGATTCCGGCTTCTCCATGACCTTCGCGGACTGTTCGGGTGTCAGCCACTGGAAGATCTCGACCAGTTCGGACGCCTCCACGCTGAGCGCCACCGCCAGGTTCTTGGGCGTGTGGTACGGCTCCCAGCCGCGCGCGGCCGCGAAGTCCGCGAGGCGGCGCTGCAGCCGGTCCAGCCGCTCCTCGGGTCGCGGTTCGCGGGCGTCGTGCGTGTCGTTCATCCCAGCCTCCTTGAGCGCTCCCCCGGCCTCGGCCGGAGGGGCACCAACGTATCCCGCCCGGGAGGGGCGGGGATCAGGCGGACAGGTCCACCACCTCGACGCCCGGAAGGCGGCGGGCGGCATCGGCCGTCGCCTCGCCCACCGCGGCCGCCAGCCGGACGTGTCCGCGGCCGCAGGAGAGCAGGGCCAGGCGCAGCAGCTCCGCGCTCTGGCGGCGGTCGAGACCGCGGTCGAAGTCGTCGGCGAGCACGGTCAGCACCTGCCGCGCGGAGGGCAGTTCGGCGGCCGGGTCCATGGCGAGCACGCCCGGTCCGGTCAGCAGGACGAGCGCCAGCGCGAGGAAGCGGAGTTCGCCGGAGCCGAGGCGGGCCAGTTCCGTGGCGGGCCGGTCGGGGCCGCGGTCGAGCAGCGCGGTGACGGGGGCGCCGCCGACGGGGACGCGTACGTCCAGCCCGGCGACCGTGCCCGAGCAGGCCGTACGGGCCGCCTCGGTCAGCAGCGCGTGGCGGGTGCCGCACTCGTGGCGGGTCCGGCGCAGTACGTCGGCCAGGTTGGCGCAGTCCCGCAGCAGCCGGCCCTCGCCCGGCGGGACGGGGGCGCGCATCCGGTCCGGGCCGGGGTCGCAGGGGAACACCGAGCGCAGGGCCACCACCACCTGCTCGGCCGCGGCCAGCACCTGCCGCTGCCCGGCGGTGGACCCGGCGACGCGCAGCGGGAGCAGGGCGGTGCCGAGCCGGTCGTCGGGCAGCGGGGCGCGGGTGACGCCGATGGAGCCGCCGGTCAGCCAGGCGGCCTGCACGGAGCGGCGGCCCGGGTCGCGCAGTGCGGTGGCGAGCAGGATCCGCCCGCCCTGCGAGAGCCGTTCACCGACGATCCGCAGGGCGGGCTCGGCCTGCACGGCGAGGTCGAGCCGGACCGGCCCGGCGGGGCCGTCGACCGTGCAGCCGAGCCGGAACCCGCGCCGCCGTTCCGCGTCGGGCAGGGCCCGGTCGGGGATGCGGGCGCGGGCGTCGGGAAAGGCCTCCTCCAGCGCGGCCCCGGAACCGAGCGCCGCGAGGGCCTCGTAGGCGGCCAGGAGCTGGGACTTCCCACTGCCGCTGGGACCCGCGAAAAGGGTGACGGGCCCGACGGGAAACACCGCCGCCCGGTGCGCGCCGAAGGCGGAGAGCCGCAACTCGGTGAGGACGGGCCGCAGATGCCGCTGCTCGGGACCTTCCTGTCCGGCGGTGGCGCGCCCGGCCGCGGCCCGGTACCCGCCGGGCCCGGCCTGTCCGGGCACCCCGGCCCGGGCGGGCTCGACGGGCTCGGCATGCTCGGCGGGCTCGGCGGGCTCGACGGGCTCGGCACGCTCGACGGGCTTCACGCCGCCCCCTCGCCCGGACCATGCCACCGACACGGGCGGGGCAGCGGGGCCCGGCGCGGCCGGGGCGGGTGGCGCGGTGGCCGGCGAGGCCGTCGCCGCGCTCCGCCCGGCCGGTGACGGTGTCGTTCCGGCCGGGCGTGACGGGGCGTCGGCTAACGGGGGGACGGGGGCGGGGCGGGGCGTTGCCGCGGGCAGGGTGGCGTCCATGCGGCGGACGGTACGGGCCGCCGGATGCCCCGTGGGTCCGGCGAACCGTTACCTCGTGCGGACCTTCCTACGATCGGGGGACGGCCGCGGCCGCGATCCCCTCGACCTCCGTGCCGACCGGCGCCAGCAGGAAGACGTTCCGGTCCACCCGGTGCATCCCGCTGCCCAGCCCGAAGACCACGCCACTGCTGAAGTCCAGGATGCGCTTGGCGACTTCGCTGTCCGCTCCGGTGAGGTCGAGCAGTACCGGAATCTGCGCGATCAGGTACTCCGCCACTTCCCGGGCGTCCGCGAAGATCTGGACCCGGATCACCACGAAGCGCCGCTGCTCCGCTGCCGACGCGCCGGGCGCCTTGGGGATCGTGCGGTGGTCCACCCGAGAGGGCCATTCGTTGCGGCTGCGCAGGGGGACCACCTGCGCGAGCCCCTCCCACTGTTCGTCGGTGACGTCGTACCTGCTCACCGGACCGCCTCGGCCGTTGGCTTCTTGTGCATCCCCCCATCCTCTCGCGTTTCACCCGTTCAGCCCAACACCGACACGAGCCACCCCGGCTACCCCCGAAAGGAGGGATAGGTTAGGTTAGGCATACCTAAGTAATCCTCGGAGGATGGAGAGACCCGATGCACATGTCCGGTGCCCGCCGCGCCCCCACCGACGCCGAGCTGATCCGGTCCGTCCTGGCCGCCGCACACTCCATGAACGTGGTCACCGACGGCCTGCGCAGCGAGGTCCGCCACCTCGACGGCTCCGACCCGATGGGCCGTCTGCACCTGCACCCCGCCGGAACGAACGGCGGCCACGAGCACCGGCCCGCGATCCGGCTGGAGTTCACCGACATCGCCCCCACTCCCGTACGCGACCGGGTGCGCGCCCGCGTGACCCTGCTGGGCCGGCTGCTCACCCCCTACTCCGACGAGTCCGCCGACTCCACCTGCGTGGAGTTCGGCCAGGCGGTCCTGGAGACCGCGCGCGGGGTCACGTACACCGGCCTCGAAGAGTTGGACGCGGCGGCGCCCGACCCGCTCGCCCCCTACGAGGCGGGCATGCTCACCCACCTCCAGGACGACCACCCCGATCTCGTCGCCCTGCTGCTGCGCCTGGTCCGGCCGCTGCCCACCGCCGCCGTGGTCCGCACCCTGCCGGTGGCGCTGGACCGGTACGGGATCACCCTGCGGCTGGAGGAACGGCGCGGCCACCACGACGTGCGGCTACCCTTCCCCTCCCCGCTCGACCACGTCGAACAGTCCGGGGCGCAGATCCAGGCGCTCCTCAGCGCGGCCCGGCGGCGTTCGCACCGCAACACCCTGCCGGCCTGAGGGAGAGGGAAACGAGACGCAGAGGAATAGCCGCGCGGGCCGGCCCGTTGGTGTCGATCATGAAGGCGATCACGTACGACGCATACGGAACTCCCGACATCCTCAAGCTCGTTGAGGTACCGCAGCCCAAGGTGGGACCGGGCGAGGTCCTCATCCGCGTGAAGGCGGCCGGCGTCAACCCGGTGGACTGGAAGCTCGCCGCCGGATACCTCGACCCCATCCTCGAAGTCCGCCACCCCGTCATACCCGGCTGGGACGTCGCCGGAGTCGTCGAGGCGATCGGCCCGGACACCTTCGACTACGCCGTCGGCGACGAGGTGTACGGCTACGTCCGCAAGGAATGGGTGGAACTCGGCACCTACGCCGAACTGGTCAGCGCCCCCGTCCGCACCCTCGCGCACAAGCCCCGCGAGCTCTCCTTCGAGCAGGCCGCAGGCATCCCGCTGGCCGGTCTGACGGCCTACCAGTCCCTCACCCGGGTGGGCCTGGGGGCGGGCGAGACGGTCGTCATCCACTCCGCGGCCGGCGGCACCGGCTCCCTCGGCGTGCAGATCGCCGTCGCGCTCGGCCTGCGCGTCATCGGCACGGCCGGCGCGCACAACCACGACTACCTGCGCTCGCTCGGCGCCGAACCCGTGCTGTACGGGGAGGGGCTGGCGGACCGGATCCGCGAGCTGGCGCCCGAAGGCGTCGACGCGGGCCTGGACTTCCACGGGGACGGCGCCGTCGAGATCCTCCAGTCGCTCGTCAAGGAGCGCGGGCGGGTCGTCTCGATCGCCGACTACGAGGCTGCCGCCAAGGGCGCGCACCAGCTGTGGGTGCGCCCCGACACCGCCGACCTGACCTTCCTGGCCGAGCTGGCCGACGCCGGCAGCCTCACGGTCAACGTGGAGCACGCGCTGCCGCTCGCCGAGGCCGCCAAGGCCTGGAAGCTGAGCGCCGCGGGCCGCACCCGCGGCAAGATCGTCCTGACGGTCTGACCACACGGGCGGCCACACGGGCGGCCACACGGGCGGGGCGGGTCCGAGGCGGACCCGCCCCCGCACGCTCAGGAAGTGATGGGCTTCGCCTCCGGTCCGAGCGCCGGACCGACCGCCCGCAGCGCCCCGGGGGTGCGCCCCTCGCCCCAGCCGATCTCGCGCCGGTAGCTGCCGAGGAGCCCCCGCCCCACCAGCCCGGCCTCGTCCCGTACGGCCGGGTCGTCCGGCAGCGGCCGGGTCAGCGGGGCCACGAAGAGCGCGTCGACCGGGCAGTTGGCCTCGCACAGGAAACAGGTCTGGCAGTCCTCCTGCCGGGCGAGCACCGGGATCCCGTCCGGGCCCCGCTCGAACACGTCCGTCGGACAGACCTCGACGCACTTGTCGCAGGCGATGCAGCGCTCCTGCGAGACCAGTTCGATCATGCCGCCGCCTCCGCCCGGGTCCACACGCGGTCGAGTCCGCCCACGGTGATGCGGTGGTGCAGCCTCGGGTCCTGTTCCGGGTGGTCCAGGCGCCTGGCCATGCCCCGGCTCTCCGGCCGCGCGAGCGCGGCCGCGTACATCCACCGCGCGTGCGCCGTCATCGCGGCCGCCTGCCGGGCCCTGACCAGGTCGGCGCCCTGCCCGTGCAGGGAGCCGCGCAGTTCGGCCCAGGCCCCGTCGAGGGTGCGCAGGGCGTCGCCCAGCACCCTGCCGTGGCGCAGGTAGTTCTTGTCGTACGGGAGCACCTGCGCCTGTACGAGTTCCACGGCCGCGCGGTGCCCACCGGCGGTTCCGGGAGTCCCCGTCGGGCGCAGTCCCGCGCCTCCCGCGCCGGTGACGGGCCGGGAGGCGGCCCGTCCCGGGCCGAGGGAGAGGGCGTGCCCGGCGGCTCCCCGGCCGGCCCAGCTGCCCGAGGAGATGGCCCAGGCGGCGTTGTGGCTGCCGCCTCCGGTGAAGCCCCCGCAGATCTCCTCACGGGTGGCCGCGTCCCCGGCCGCGTACAGGCCGGGGACGCCGGTGGCGCAGTCGTCGCCGGTGATCCGGATGCCGCCGGTACCGCGGACCGTGCCCTCCGCGAGCAGGGTGACGGCGAAGCGGTCGGTGAACGGGTCGATGCCGAGCCTGTCGAAGGTGAGGAAGAAGTTCGGCTGGGCCAGTCGCATCGCGGCCCGCGCCGCGTCGTCGGCCCGGTCGAGGCGCGCGTACACCTTGGCCCCGGTCAGGAGTTCTCGGGCGATGACCGAGCGGCCGCCCTGGCCGGCCGCGCCCTCCAGCACGCTGCCGTCCTCCTGGTAGAAGGTGGCGAAGGAGTAGAAGGCGGTCTTGGTGACGGAAGTGCCCTCGGGGGCGATCCCGTAGGCGTTGGAGAACTCCATCCCGGAGAGCTCCGCCCCGGCCTCGGCGGCGAACAGCGCGCCGTCGCCCGTGTTGGTGTTGGTTCCGAGCGCCCCGCTGAGGAAGGCGCAGCCGCCGGTGGCGAGGACCACGGCGCCGGCCCGGACCCGGTAGTGCTCGCGGGCCTGGCGGCGGTACCCTGCGGCGCCCGCGACGGCTCCCTCCGCGTCGGTGAGCAGTTCGGTGACCGGGCTGTGGTCCAGTACGCGGACCCCGGCGCGGCGGATCCGGATGCGCATCCGCCGCATGTACTCGGGCCCTTGGAGGCCGTTCCGCAGCGGCTGCCCGTCCCGGCCGGTCGGGAACGGGTACCGGCCGTCGGTGGCCAGCTCGTTCATCCGGTCGTAGGTCTCGTCGAGGACCCGGGCCATCCAGCGCCGGTCGGCGAGGTAGCCGCCGAGCCCCTCCCGGGAGGCCATGGCGGCCTCCCGGGCGGCGGGCTCGGGCGGGACGTACCAGACGCCGGTGCCGCCGGCAGCCGTGGAGCCGCTGGTACCGCAGTAGCCCTTGTCCGCGAGGACGACCCGGGCTCCGGCCTCGGCCGCCTTGAGGGCGGCCCAGGTGGCGGCCGGTCCACCGCCGACGACGAGGACGTCGGTGACGTACTCGTGAACGGTCATACGGATTCCCTCGCGTGCCGGTTGACGGGGCGCGGCAGGCCGTAGTTCTCCCGCAGGGTGCGGCCGGTGTACTCGGTGCGGAAGAGGCCGCGGCTCTGGAGGATCGGCACGACGTGGTCGACGAAGTCGGTCAGGCCGGTCGGCAGGATCGGGGCCATGATGTTGAAGCCGTCGGCGGCTCCCTGCGTGAACCACTCCTCCAGCTGGTCGGCGATCTGCTCGGGGGTGCCGGCGAAGGTGCGGTGGCCGCGGCCCGCGCCGAGGCGGGCGATCAGCTCGCGCAGGGTCAGCCCGTCGCGGCGGGCGAGCTCGGCGACGAGGGTGAAGCGGCTCTTGTTGCCGTTGATGTCCCGCTCCTCGGGGAGATCGGGCAGCGGGCCGTCGAGGGGCAGGCCGGTGAGGTCCACGCCGAGCATCCCGGAGAGCTGGGCGAGACCGTACTCGGGGATCTGGAGGTCGGTGAGCTGCTGCTCCAGGGCCTTCGCCTCGGCCTCGGTGGAGCCGATGACGGGGGCGATGCCCGGCAGCACGAGTAGGTCGCTCTCGGCGCGGCCGTGGCGGGCGAGCCGGGACTTGAGGTCCTTGTAGAAGGTCTGGCCGTCGGCGAGGGTCTGCTGGGCGGTGAAGACGGCCTCGGCGTACTGGGCGGCGAACTCCTTGCCGTCCTCGGAGGAGCCCGCCTGCACGAGGAGCGGGTATCCCTGCGGGGAGCGGGGCACGTTGAGCGGGCCGGCGACGCCGAAGTGCTCGCCCCGGTGGGCGGCGGGGTGGAGCTTGTCGGTGTCGGCGTAGATGCCGCGCTCCTTGTCGAGGACGATCGCGTCGTCCTCCCAGCTGTCCCAGAGCTTGGTGGCGACGTCGAGGAACTCGCGGGCGCGCTCGTAGCGGCGGGCGTGCTCCAGGTGCTCGTCCCGGTTGAAGTTGCGGGCCTCGTCGACGCTGCCGGAGGTGACGATGTTCCAGCCGGCGCGGCCGCCGCTGATGTGGTCGAGGGAGGCGAACTTGCGGGCCAGGTTGTACGGCTCGTTGAAGGTGGTGGAGACGGTGGCGATGAGCCCGATGTGCTCGGTGACGGCGGCGATCGCGGAGAGCAGGGTGATCGGCTCGAACCCGCCGAGGGCGTTGTAACGGGCCTTGCCCCACAGGGCGACCCCGTCGGCGAAGAAGATCGAGTCGAGCCTGCCGCGCTCGGCGGTGCGGGCCAGTTCCTGGAAGTACTTGAGGTCGGTGGCCCGTTCGGGCGTGCTGTCGGGGTGACGCCAGGCGGCGTCGTGGTGCCCGGCGTTCATGAGGAACGCGTTGAGGTGGAGGGTGCGGGATGCGGTCATGGCTGGTCCTGGGGTGGGAAGGGGGGCGGGCGGGGCGCGGCAACGGGTGGCGGGCGGGGCGCGGCAACGGGTGGCGGGCGGGGCGCGGCAACGGGTGGCGGGTGGCGGTCCCGCGGACCCGGCCCCGAACGGGGGGCGGGTCCGCGGGGCCGTGCTCTCGTTCGCCGCCCCTGCCGGGAGGCGAACGGCGTCAGGCGGCCGGGACGCGCCAGAGGCTGAGGCGGCGTTCGACGCTGACCAGCAGCTGGTTGAAGGCCACCCCGATGGCGGAGATGGTGATGATGCCCGCGTACATCTGCGGGATCGCGAAGTTGAACTGGGAGGCGTTGATCAGGTAGCCGAGGCCCGCCTTCGCGCCGATCATCTCGGCGGCGACGAGGACGAGGATGGAGACGGCGCCGGCGAGCCGGATCCCGGTGAAGATGACCGGTACCGAGGCCGGGAGGATCACCTTCTGGAAGAGCCTCGGCGTGGACAGGTCCATCGAGCGGGCCAGCCTGACGAGGGTGGGGTCGGCGTTGCCGACGGCGCTGATGGTGTTCAGGAGGATCGGCCACACGCAGGCGTAGACGACGATCGAGATCTTCGACGTCTCGCCGATGCCGAGCAGGAGCACGAAGACCGGCAGCAGGGCGAGCGCCGCGGTGTTGCGGAACAGCTCCAGCAGCGGGCCGAGCAGCGCGGCGACCGGCCGGTACCAGCCGATGAGCAGGCCGAGCGGGACCGCGACGGCCACGGCGATCCCGAAGCCTCCGAAGGAGCGGGTGAGGCTGGCCGAGGTGTGCTCGGCGAGCTGGCCGTTGCCCAGGAGGTCCCACCACGCCTGCGCCACGATGCTGAAGGGCGG
The DNA here is from genome assembly GCF_044762985.1 of Streptomyces sp. NPDC096339. NCBI lineage: Bacteria > Bacillati > Actinomycetota > Actinomycetes > Kitasatosporales > Streptomycetaceae > Streptomyces > Streptomyces sp. NPDC096339. Next base: position 174,651 of record NZ_JBIWFI010000006.1, read on the forward strand.
CAGGAAGGTGGCGTCGACCAGGCCGAACCGTGGTGCGAGCTCCCACACGGCGAGCAGGGCGAGGACGGCCGCCGAGCGCAGGGCGGCGGCGCGCAGCCACCGGCCCACGGCCCGGACGGGCCGCCGGGCCGGAGCCCGGGCCGGACGGGTGGTCCGTCCGGCGCCGGGAGCCGGCAGGGGCGCGGCGTCGCGTACCGCGGCGGCCGGCGCCGGTACGGCGGGCTGTGCCGCAGGGGCTTCGACGGTGGCCGTGGCCGTCGCGGTGGCGACGGTGCTTTCGGTCCGGGTGGTCATACGGTGGCCTCCTCCTTCTCCAGTTGCTGGGCGCGGGCCACCTCGTCGTGGAGCAGGGTCCAGACCTCGTGGCGGTAGCGGGCGAACTCCGGGCTGGAGCGCAGCTCCTCGCCCTGCAGACCCTGGCTCCGCTCGCCGAAGGAGACGGGGACGATCTCCTTGATGCGTCCCGGGCGGGAGGTCATGACGGCCACCCTCTGGCCGAGGTAGACGGCCTCCTCGATGCCGTGCGTGATGAAGACGACGGTCTTGCCGGTGCGCTGCCAGATGCGGCGCAGCTCGTCCTGGAGGGACTCGCGGGTCTGCGCGTCGAGCGCGGCGAACGGCTCGTCCATCAGCAGCACGTCCGGGTCGTACGCCAGCGAGCGGGCGATGGCCACGCGCTGGCGCATGCCGCCGGAGAGCTCGTGCGGGTGCCGGTCCTCGAATCCGCTCAGTCCCACCAGGTCGAGGAACTCCCGTGCTCGGTCGGCTCGTTCACGCCTCGGAACACCGGTGGCCTCGAGGCCGAATTCGACGTTGCCGAGCGCCGTCCGCCACGGCAGCAGCGCGTACTGCTGGAAGACGATCCCCCGGTCCAGACCGGGCCCGGTGACCGGCTTGCCGTCGAGCAGGATCCGCCCCGACGTCGGCCGGGACAGGCCGCCGAGGAGGTCCAGGAGGGTGGATTTGCCGCAGCCGCTGGGGCCCACGACGACCACGAACTCACCTGCCTCGATCTCCAGGTCGATGCCGTCGAGGGCGGTGAACTCCTCCCTGCCCCGGCTCCTGTTCCTGGCCGGGAAGGTCTTGCCCACCCCCGCGAACACGATCTTCGCCATGTCCGGTCAGCCCTTTCCGAAGCCGTTGAACTCGTTGGTGTAGAGATCGGAGGGCTTGAACTGCCCCTTCTTGATCTCGCCGCGCTCGCCGAGCCAGTCGATCCACAGCTGGAAGGACTTGTCGGGTATCCGGCCGCCGTGCTCGGCGATCCCGTAGGAGTGCCAGTACTGGAGGGCGGCCGTGTCCTCGTTGCGCCCGCGCTTCTTGACGATCTCCGTCATCCGCGCGACGACCTCCTCGCGCGGGGTGGTGCGGGACCACTCGATGGCCTTGGCGACACCCGTCGTGAAGGTCCGTACGGTGTCGGGGTTCTGCTTGATGAAGCGCTCGGTCATGATGTAGGTGCCCGCGCTGAACGGGCCGAGCAGCTCGACGTCCGTGAACAGCGGCCGGATGCCGCCGGTGGCCAGGGCCTTGTCGCGCAGGATCCCGGTGAGCACCCCCACTTCGATCTGCTTCTGGCGCAGGGCCTGTTCGGTGTTGACGGGCGGCACCACCAGGGGCTCGACCTTGGCCGCGTCCGCCTTGGAGAGGCCGTTGCGGCTCAGGTAGAGGTCGAGCAGGGCCTGGTAGTGCGCGCCCAGGGTGTTCATGCCGACCTTCTTGCCGACCAGGTCGCGGGCGGAGCGGATCGGGCTGTCCTCCAGGACGAAGTAGCCGCCGTAGGAGTACTGGTCGGATCCGTAGGAGGAGATGACGGCCTTGATCGGGGCGTTGCCGGCGGCGAGCTTGATGACCGCGCCGTTGAAGGCGCTGCCGAAGTGGGTCTGGCCGGTGGCGGCGGACTGGATGTCCTGCGGGCCGCTGATGGTGTTGCCGACCCATTCGAGCTTGAGGTCCTCGAGGTGGCCGAGGTCGGCGGCGAGTTCGGGGAGCGAGACCGAGCCGACGGCTCCCTGGTACTTCAGGGTCTTGATCTGCGACCCCGAGCCCGAGCCGCCGTTGGCGGTGGCCGTGCCGCAGCTCACCGCGGCCGCCGAGATGCCGAGCAGGGTGAGGAACTGGCGACGGGAGGTGGAGGTCGAGGTGAAGGCTGCGGCCATGACGGTTCCTTGTCGGTGCGGGTTGCGGGGCTACGGGGTTTACGGGGCGGCGGTCAGCGCGGTGGCGGGGACGGGGCGCAGGGCGTCCGCGAACTCGTCCACGGCCTGGTAGAGGTCCAGCTCCGCCTCGGGCCGCAGCCGGTCGGGGCCGTTGCCCCGCTCGACGGTGGAGTCGAGGACGAACCGGCCGGCGGTGACGTGTCGGGCGCCGAGGGCGGAGAGGACGGGGCGCAGGGCGTAGTCGATGGTCAGGACGTGGGCGAGGCTGCCGCCGGTGACCAGGGGCAGGATCGTTTTGCCGGCGAGCCCGTCCTGCGGGAGCAGATCGAGGAACGCCTTGAGCAGACCGGTGTACGAGGCCTTGTAGACCGGGGTCGCGATGACCAGGCCGTCGGCCTCGGCGACGGCTTCGAGCGCACGGCGGATCTCCGGCTCGCCGCGGCGGGCGGCGAGCAGGTCGGCGGCGGGCAGGTCGCGTACGGAGAGGTGCGCGGTCTCGAAGCCGGAGTGGGCCAGGCGGCCCAGCACGTGGTCGGCGACCACGGCGGTACGGGAGTGGGCGGAGGGGCTGCCGGTGATGGCGAGCAGTCTGGGCACGGGTGCTCCTTGCGGGACGGTCAGGCGGCGGAGGCGTCGGCGGAAGCGCCGGAGGTGGAAGCGCCGGAGGTGGAAGCGCCGGAGGCGATGCCGAAGGACGGGTCCGGGACGGCCTCCGGGGTGATCAGTCGCGAGGGCTCGCCGTCGGGGCCGACCGGGACGTCTCCGTCGACGGTCACGCGGCGCAGGGTGCGCTCGTGGTCGTCGGAGTCGTTCACGCCGTAGTGCTGGGTGGCGCGGTTGTCCCAGATCGCGACGTCACCGGCCCGCCACTGCCAGCGCACGGTGTTCTCGGGGCTCTCGATGTGGGCCTGGAAGAGGTCGACGAGGGCCCGGGAGTCGCGGCCGGTCAGGCCGTCGATGCGCTGCACGAAGTTGCCGAGCAGCAGGGTGCGCTCGCCGGTCTCGGGGTGGACGCGGACCACCGGGTGCTCGGTGAGGAACTTCGTCGAGGTGAACACCTCGCGGTACTGCACCAGGGCCTCGGGCAGCGCGTCGGGCTTGAGGGCGGCGTAGTCGTACTCGTTGGAGTGCAGGGCGCGCAGGCCGTCGGCGAGGGCGCGCAGCGGCTCGGGGAGGTTGGCGTAAGCCGTGGCCGTGTTGGCCCAGAGGGTGTTGCCGCCGTACGGCGGGACGGTGACGGCGCGCAGGATGGAGAAGGCGGGGTAGGCGGGGACGAAGGTGACGTCGGTGTGCCACTGGTTGGCGCGGGCGCCGTGGTGCGAGTCGATGCCGAGGGCGTAACGGCCGTCCGCGGAGGGGACGGTGGGGTGCGCGACGGGCGTGCCGAGCAGCTGGGCGAAGGCCTCGTGGCCGGCCTCGTCGAGGTGGTCCTGGTCGCGGAAGAAGACGACCTTGTGGGCGAGGAGCGCGGACCGGATCTCGGCGACGGTCGCCTCGGGGAGGTCTCCGCCGAGCTTTACGCCACCGATCTCGGCGCCGATGCGGCCGCCGATCTTCGTGACGGTGGTGGCGGTGGTGACGGTGGTCATGGGGACTCCTTGGACGACGGGCCGCGGCAGTTATTTCCGCAGCGGAAGAAATGGACCTACGGGGGTACGCGGCCACGGACCCACGGGGACTGGCGGGGGCACGGGGCTACGGGACGACGGGGAGAGCGCGAGTACGGGACGACAGACGACAGGGGGACGCCGGCGCGGATCCTCGCAACGACGGGCGCCGACGACACCGGGGCGCGGGCCCGGGGACGGCCGGGCCCGGGAGCCGGTCCCGCCAGGGCCCCCGCGGGGCTCGGGTCGGACGCGGTTCGTACGGGACCCGGACGACCGGACACCCGGGCACGGGCCCCTGCGGGACCGGGACGTGACGCGGGGTCCGGGGGCCTGGTCCGGGGTCGGACCCGACGCGGGGTCCGGGCCGCGGGACTCGGATCCGGTGTCGAGGCGCGAGCCCCGTGCGGGGCTCAGGACCGACACGGAGCCGGGACCCTCCGGAGCCGGGACCCTCCGGGACCGGGACCCTGCGGAGCCGGGACCCTTCGGGACCGGGACCCTGCGGAGCCGGGACCCGGCGTCGGGGCGCGGGCCCCGTGCGGGACTCAGGCCCGACGCGGGGCGCTACAGCGGCCCGGACAGCCACCCGGCGCGGTACAGGGGCCGGGGGTGTGGAGCCGCGGGACAAGGAGTTCGTTCGCGGACATGTCCCGGAGCGTGTCAGCGCCCGCGCCCCCGGTCAACCCTCGTCCCCGGCCCCGTCACAATCCCGCGCCGACCCCCGTCCACCCCACGTGACCTGTGCTTTCCCGCCGCCCGCCCATCCCACCGCACCTCTCCGGTCGGCCGAAAACCATGGCCGGATTTCATACCCCCGCAACGCGCCCGCCACGGGTGCGGACTCCTGCCGAGCGGGGCGCCTTCCCCACCCCGTTCCCGGCCCCGTTCCCGGCCCCGTCCCCCGGGCCCGTCCCCCGGCCCCGGCCCTCCCGGCGACGGCCGGGGGAGTTCGGGGTGCGGGGTCAGGGGCGGGGCCCCGGTTCTTCGTGCCGCGCCGGCCCGGCCCCGCCGGGGACCCGGCATCATCGGGGGACCGAGCCCCAGGAGCCCCCATGCCCCCCACCACCGGCGACGGCCGAGCCGCCGCGAACGCCGCCACCGTGCTGCGCACGGTCCTCGCGCACGGGCCCGTCGCACGCAGCGCCATCGCCCGGCTGTGCGGGCTCAGCCCCGCCGCCGTGTCCCGGCAGACCACCGGCCTGCTCCGCAGCGGCCTGCTGCGCGAACTCCCCGGCCCCGCCGCGGGGGTCGGACGCCCGCGGATCCCGCTCGACCTGCACACCGGGGCCATCGGCGGTCCCGTCGCCGCCGGGCTGCACATCGGCGTGCCCTCCGCCACGTTCAGCATCGTCGACCTCCGCGGCACGGTCCTCGCCCGCCGCACCTCCCCCCACCCCTCCTCCGGCGCCACCGACCCCGCCGACATCGCCGACCGACTCGCCGTCTTCCTCCGCGAGTTCGACACCGGCCGTCCGCTCCTCGGCCTCGGCGTGGCCCTCGGCGGATGGGTCCGTCCCGCCGACGGGACCGTCGTACGCCACGAGGCGCTCGGCTGGCACGACCGCCCCCTCGCCGCCCAGCTCGCCGAACGGCTCCGGCTGCCCGTCTCGGTCGACAACCACGCCCGCGCCGTCGCCCACTCCGAGATCCTCTTCGGCCGCCCCGAGGCCCGGCGCAGCATCGTCCACCTCTTCATCGGCAGCGTCGTCGACGCCGCCTTCGGCATCGAGGGCACCGTGCACCAGGGCCCCGGCGCGGCGGCCGGTGACGTGGCCCACCTCCCCGTGCCGGGAAGCCGTACGGTCTGCCCCTGCGGCCGTACCGGCTGCCTCCAGGCCACCGCCTCCGACGCCGCGCTCGGCGCCGAGGCCCTCCGCCTCGGCATCGTCCCGGAACCGTCCGTCAACCTGCTCGTGGACGCCGCGGCGACCGGCGACCCACGCGCCGACCGGCTGCTGCGCGAGCGGGCCCGGGCCGTCGGCAGGGCCGCGGCCGTGCTCCTCGACGTCTTCAACCCGGCCGTCATGGTGATCACCGAACTGTCGAGCGTGCTGCACGACGGCTACCTGGACGAGATCCGTACCGCGGCGGCCTCCGTCTCCCGGACCGGCGCGGCCCCCGGCGCTGCCGACCGCATCGTGGCGCCGCACGCGGGTCCCGCCGTACTCCCCGGGGCGGCCGCGACCGTCCTGCTCGGCCCGCTCTTTCGTGACCCCTCCCACCTCAGTTGAGAGGGGGAGATCACATCCGGTGGTTATTGGTCGTGCACAGACACCCCCCTAGCATTCGAGCCATGACGGTCCTGCCTGACGACGGGCTCTCCTTGGCCGCCGAGTTCCCTGACGCGACGCATGAGCAGTGGCAGCGCCTGGTAGAGGGCGTGCTGCGCAAGTCGGGCAAGGAAGCCTCCGGCGAGGCCGCGGAAGAAGCGTTGTCCACGAAACTCGAGGACGGGCTCACCACCCGCCCGCTGTACACCGCGCGCACCGGCGCGCCCGACGCCGATGCCACGGGCCTGCCCGGCTTCGCACCCTTCGTGCGCGGAGGCAGGGCCGAGGGGAACGCGGCGACCGGCTGGGACGTGCGCCAGCGCCACCTGGGCACCGACCCCGTACGGGTCAACGAGGCGGTCCTGGCCGACCTGGAGAACGGGGTCACCTCCCTCTGGCTGACCGTCGGCCGAGGCGGTATCCCGGTGGACGGCCTGGCCCGCGCCCTGGAGGGCGTCTACCTCGACCTCGCACCCGTGTCCCTGGACGCCGGGGCCGACCACGCCGAAGCGGCAAGGGCGTTCCTCGCCCTCTGCGCCGAGCGCGGGACGCGCCCCGAAGCCGTGCACGCCTCTCTGGGCGCCGACCCGCTGGGCCACGAGGCCCGCACCGGCGAGGTCCTGGACCTCGCGGAAGCCGTGGAGTCGGCGAAGGCCGTCGCGGACCACCCGCACGTGCGGGCGCTGACGGTGGACGCGCTGCCGTACCACGAAGCCGGCGGGAGCGCCGCCGAGGAGCTGGGACTGTCCCTGGCCACCGGCGTCGCCTACCTGCGCGCCCTCACCGACGGCGGCCTGAGCGTCGAGTCGGCTCTGCGACAGGTGGAGTTCCGTTACGCGGCCACGGCCGACCAGTTCCTCACGATCTCCAAGCTCCGCGCCGCCCGCCGCCTGTGGGCCCGTATCGCCGAGGCGTGCGGAGCCCCGGCCGCGGGCGCGCAGCGCCAGCACGTGGTGACCTCGCCGGTGATGATGACCCGCCGCGACCCGTGGGTGAACATGCTCCGCACCACCGTCGCCTGTATGGCGGCCGGTGTCGGCGGCGCGGACTCGGTCACCGTGCTCCCCTTCGACCACGAGCTGGGTCTCCCGGACGCCTTCGCACGACGGATCGCCCGCAACACCTCCACGATCCTCCTGGAGGAATCGCACCTGGCCCGGGTCATCGACCCGGCCGGCGGCTCCCACTACGTCGAGCGGCTCACGGACGAACTCGCCCACGCGGCATGGGAGTTCTTCCAGACCCTGGAGAAGGCCGGCGGCCAGGCCGCCGCCCTGCGCTCCGGACTGGTCGCCGACCGCCTCGCCGCCACCTGGGCCGAGCGGTCGAAGAAGCTCGCCAAGCGCCGCGAACCCATCACCGGCGTCAGCGAGTTCCCGCTGCTCGCGGAGAAGCCCGTCGTACGGGAACCCGCCCCCGCGGCCCCCTCCGGCGGCCTGCCCCGGGTCCGCCGCGACGAGGCCTACGAGGCACTGCGCGCCCGCAGCGACGCCCACCTCGCCGCCACCGGCGCCCGCCCGCGGATCTTCCTCGCCGCGCTCGGCCCCGCCGCCGCGCACACCGCACGAGCGACCTTCGCCGCCAACCTCTTCCAGGCGGGCGGCGTCACACCGGTGCACGACCCGGTGTCCGTCGACCCGTCCACGGCCGCCGAGGCGTACGCCGCGAGCGGCGCCGACGGCATGGCCGTGCTCTGCTCCAGCGACGCGCTGTACGAGGAGCAGGCGGAGGCGGTGGCCGCAGCCCTGCGCGCGGCGGGCGCCACGACCGTCTACCTCGCGGGCAAGCCCGGTACCGCCGAGGCCGCCGTGGACGCGTACGTCTTCGCCGGCTGCGACGCGGTCGCCGTGCTGTCCTCCGTACTCGACCGGATGGGAGTCGCGTCTTGAGCGGCACCGGAATCCCCGATTTCTCCGAGCTCGCCCTCGGCGGCCACGGCGCCGCCGCATCCGAGGACCACTGGCGCGCGGCGGTCAAGGAGTCCACCGGCCACGCCCCCGCCGACCTCCTCTGGGAGACCCCCGAGGGCATCGGCGTCAAGCCGCTCTACACCGGCCGTGACCTCGAAGGCCTCGACTTCCTGAACACCTACCCGGGCGTGGCCCCGTACCTTCGCGGCCCCTACCCGACCATGTACGTCAACCAGCCCTGGACGATCCGGCAGTACGCCGGTTTCTCCACGGCCGAGGAGTCCAACGCCTTCTACCGCCGCAACCTCGCGGCCGGCCAGAAGGGGCTCTCGGTCGCCTTCGACCTGCCCACCCACCGCGGCTACGACAGCGACCACCCCCGCGTCACCGGCGACGTCGGCATGGCGGGTGTGGCGATCGACTCCATCTACGACATGCGGCAGCTGTTCGACGGGATCCCCCTCGACAAGATGTCGGTGTCGATGACGATGAACGGCGCGGTCCTTCCGGTCCTCGCGCTCTACATCGTGGCGGCGGAGGAGCAGGGCGTCTCGCCGGACAAGCTCGCGGGGACCATCCAGAACGACATCCTCAAAGAGTTCATGGTCCGCAACACCTACATCTATCCGCCCACGCCCTCGATGCGGATCATCTCCGACATCTTCGCGTTCACCTCGCAGAAGATGCCCCGGTACAACTCGATCTCCATCTCCGGCTACCACATCCAGGAGGCCGGGGCCACGGCCGACCTGGAGCTGGCCTACACCCTCGCCGACGGCGTGGAGTACCTGCGGGCCGGGCAGGCGGTCGGGCTGGACGTGGACGCGTTCGCGCCGCGCCTGTCGTTCTTCTGGGCGATCGGCATGAACTTCTTCATGGAGGTCGCCAAGCTCCGCGCGGCGCGCCTGCTGTGGGCGAAGCTCGTGAAGCAGTTCGACCCGAAGAACCCCAAGTCGCTTTCGCTGCGCACCCATTCGCAGACCTCGGGCTGGTCGCTGACCGCGCAGGACGTCTTCAACAACGTGACGCGCACCTGCATCGAGGCCATGGCGGCGACCCAGGGCCACACCCAGTCCCTGCACACCAACGCCCTCGACGAGGCCCTCGCGCTGCCGACGGACTTCTCGGCGCGCATCGCCCGCAACACCCAGCTCCTGCTCCAGCAGGAATCGGGCACCTGCCGGTCGATCGACCCCTGGGGCGGCAGCGCGTACGTGGAGAAGCTGACGTACGACCTGGCCCGGCGTGCCTGGCAGCACATCGAGGAGGTCGAGGCGGCGGGCGGTATGGCGCGGGCCATCGACGCGGGCATTCCCAAGCTCCGCGTCGAGGAGGCCGCGGCCCGCACCCAGGCCCGTATCGACTCCGGCCGCCAGCCGGTCATCGGCGTCAACAAGTACCGGGTGGAGAACGACGAGGCTATCGAGGTCCTGAAGGTCGACAACTCCTCGGTCCGCGCCCAGCAGATCGCCAAGCTGCGGCGCCTGCGCGAGGAACGCGACGAGGCCGTCACGCAGGACACCCTGCGGGCGCTGACGAACGCGGCCGAGCGCGGCGACGGCAACCTCCTGGCCCTGGCGGTGGACGCGGCGCGGGCGAAGGCCACGGTCGGCGAGATCTCGGATGCGCTGGAGAAGGTGTACGGACGGCACGCGAGCCAGATCCGTACCATCTCGGGTGTGTACCGAACCGAAGCAGGCGAGTCCCCGTCCGTGGAGCGCACCCGTACCCTCGTCGACCGGTTCGAGGAGGCGGAGGGACGCCGTCCGCGCATCCTGGTCGCCAAGATGGGCCAGGACGGGCACGACCGCGGCCAGAAGGTCATCGCGACCGCCTTCGCCGACCTGGGCTTCGACGTCGACGTCGGCCCCCTGTTCCAGACCCCGGCGGAAGTGGCCCGCCAGGCGGTCGAGGCCGACGTCCACGTCGTGGGCGTCTCCTCCCTCGCCGCCGGCCACCTGACCCTCGTACCGGCACTGCGCGAGCAACTGGCGGAAGAGGGACGCGAGGACATCATGATCGTGGTGGGTGGGGTCATCCCGCCGGCCGATGTCCCCACGCTGCTGGAGATGGGCGCGACGGCGGTCTTCCCGCCCGGAACGGTCATCCCGGACGCGGCCCACGACCTGGTGACGCGGCTCGCCGCGGATCTGGGCCACGAGCTGTAGGCCGGCGATGGCGCGGATCGACATCGAGGCCTACGCGAAGGGAGTGCTCGACGGGAAGCGCGCGCTGATCGCGCGCGCCATCACCCTCGTCGAGTCCACCCTGCCCGCTCACCGGGTGCTGGCACAGCGCCTGTTGACGGAGCTGCTCCCGTACGCGGGCAACGCGCGCCGCATCGGCATCAGCGGGGTGCCGGGCGTCGGCAAGTCCACCTTCATCGACGCCTTCGGCACCATGCTCACCGGACTCGGCCACAAGGTCGCGGTCCTCGCCGTCGACCCCTCCTCCACCCGCACCGGCGGCTCCATCCTCGGCGACAAGACCCGGATGGAGCGCCTGGCCGTGGACCCGGCGGCCTTCGTCCGCCCGTCCCCCTCCGCCGGGACCCTGGGCGGCGTCGCCAAGGCCACCCGCGAATCCATGATCGTGATGGAGGCGGCGGGCTACGACGTCGTCCTCGTCGAAACCGTCGGCGTCGGCCAGTCCGAAACCACCGTCGCCGGCATGGTCGACTCCTTCCTCCTGCTCTCCCTCGCCCGCACCGGCGACCAGCTCCAGGGCATCAAGAAGGGCGTCCTGGAACTGGCCGACGTCCTCGCCGTCAACAAGGCGGACGGCCCTCACGAGCGCGACGCGAAGGCGGCGGCGCGGGAGCTGTCGGGGGCGCTGCGCCTCATGCACCCCACCGACGCCGCCTGGACCCCACCCGTCCTCACCTGCAGCGCCCGCGAATCGACCGGACTCGACGAGGTCTGGAACCGTCTCGAACAACACCGCACGCTCCTGGACGCGGGTGGCCGCCTGACGGCGAAGAGAGCCGCGCAGCAGGTGGAGTGGACCTGGTCCATGGTCCGCGAGGAGCTCCTGGAACGTCTCCGCGCGGACCCGGCCGTCCGCGACCTCGCACCGGCCCTGGAGGACTCGGTCCGGGCCGGCACCGTCACGCCCACCTCGGCCGCGGACCGGATCCTGGCGGCCTTCGCGTCCGGTGAGGCCTTCGCGTCCGGTCAGCCCAGGAACTGAACGACCTCGGTGGTGAAGGCCTCCGGGTCGTCGCGCCAGGGGAAGTGCCCGGCCCGGCGCTGGACGACCAGCCAGGGGTCCTGGAAGAGCTCCGCGTACTGGGCCACGACCTCCGGCAGGGCGCCCAGGTCGGTCTTGCCCGCGAGGAGCATCACGGGCCGGTCGAAGTCGGCGAGGGCGGCCCGGGTGGCGGGCGGGTCGTAGGCTCCCTCCGAGCCGTAGACGGAGGCGGCCTCGTGGTTGCGCGTGGCCTCTTCGGCCACCTTGCGGGCCTGCGCGGCGGCGTCCCAACGGCCGTGCGAGAACGGCTCGATCGCCTGCCAGTTCTCCGGGGTCTGCTGTCCGGCCAGGATGGCTTCGAGGGCGGCGTAGGCCTTGGCGAACCACGGCTGGTGCGAGTGCCTGCGCGCGCCCCGGAGCCGCGTCTCGGCGGGGACTTCGATGCCGACGGCGAAGACGCTCGGGGTGATGAGGACCATCCTGCCGATCCGCCGGGGATGGCGGGCGGCGTACAGGGCGGCGAGGTTCGCGCCGGCCGAGTGCGCCAGCAGGTCGAGGTGTCGGAGGCCGAGGTGCTCGCGCAGGGCCTCCACGTCGTCGACGAGCCGGTCGCACCGATAGCTGCCCGGGTCCTTGGGTATCGCGGAGCGGCCGGTGCCGCGCAGGTCCGGCAGGATGAGGCGCCGGTGTGCGGACAACCCGCCCAGCTCGTCGAGGTAGGCGGCGTCGATCATGGGGCCGCCCGGGAGGCAGACCAGCGGGGCGCCGTCACCGACCTCGCGGTAGGCGAGTTCGGTGCCGTCGTACGCGGAGAAGAGGGGCATGGCGCGGATCCTGACAGCCGCGTTCGGGGCGGTCAATGCGTTTTCGCGGCGCCAGGAACCCTCTGAACAGCGGTTTCGCGCTGTCGGTCGTTGCCGTCAGACCTCGACGAGGACCGATCCGGGCGCGGACAGAGTCTGGCGCAGCAGCGCCGTCTGTTCGGCCTGGTCGTCGCTGCCCAGCAGGGCGGAGAGCACGGCGATCCGCGCCTGGCCCGCCCGCAGGGTCCCCGTCGGGACGGCTCCGGCCGCGACGAGGTCCACCGCGCCCCCGTGCGTGTAGATCTCGGTGACCGGCCCGGCCATCACCCGTGTGGTGAGCGCGACCAGCACTCCGCGCTCGACGGCGGCCCTCACCGCGTCCACGATCTCCGGCGTGGCGTTGCCCGCCCCGGTGCCCACCAGGACGACACCGCGCGCCCCCGCCGCGATGGCGGCGTTGAACAGCACCGGGTCCCCGTCGGCGTGGTGCACCACCACGTCGACGCGCGGCGGCAGTTCCGGCATCGCCGGCAACGGGAGGGCTTGCGGCCGCTGCGGCGTGCGCAGGACGGTGATCTTGCCGAAGCCGATCTTCCCGAGCAGTTCCTTCGACGGGTCCGCGAACGCGTCCAGCGCCACCGCCTGGGTCTTCACCGTGCCCCGTGCGGCGTGCACCCGTCCCGCGAAGGAGATCAGCACGCCGAGCCCGCGCGTGTTGGCGGCGGTGAGGAGGGCGTCGTAGAGGTTCTCCGGACCGTCCCCGTCCGCGGTGCCCATGGGGCGCTGCGAGCCGGTGAACACCACGGAGCGCGCGTCGTGGTGGTGGAGGTCGACGAGGAAGGCCGACTCCTCCAGGGTGTCGGTGCCGTGCGTGACGACGATGCCGTCGACGCCGGGGTCCGCGAGGACCTCGTGCACGGTGCGCAGCAGGGTCAGCTGGTGGGCGGTGGTGAGGCGGGGGCTGTTCACGCTGAACAGGTCCACCACGTCGACGGTGACGCCTTCGGGCATCGGGGCGGTGGCGATGACCTCGTTCCCGTCCGCGTCCGCCGCGAAGCCGGAACCCTGCCAGCGGCTGGCTATGGTCCCGCCGGTGCTGATGACGACGATCCGTCCCATGGCCGTTGGCCGCCCTTCTCTCGAACCCCGAAAAGGCCCGCACATATGTACCTAAAGCAGCAATGATAGAGCGATCTACGCGCAATGTGCTTGCGTCTTCGGGCGCCCCTGTAACATTCGATGGGGGATAATTGCGCCATGGACGCGATTGACCGAGATATCTTGCGCGAGCTCCAGGCGGACGGACGACTCAGCAACCAGGAGCTCGCCCAGCGCGTGGGCCTCACTCCCTCCCCCTGCATGCGCCGTGTGCGCCAGCTCGAACAGGACGGGGTGATCCAGGGCTACCGCGCCGTGATCTCCCCCGAAGCGGTGGGCCGCGGCTTCGAGGTGCTCGTCTCGGTCGAGGTGCGCCGCGACCGCGAGGCCGTCGAGTCCTTCGAGGCCGCACTCCAGGACATTCCGGACGTCATCGAGGCCTACCGCCTCTTCGGCAGCCCCGGCTGCCTCCTGCGGATCGCCGTCGCGGACCTGCGTGCGTACGAACGCCTCTGGATCGAGAAGTTGACGGCCCTCTCCGGTGTCACCGAGGTCAACTCGCAGATCATCATGAAGCGCATCAAGGAGCCGACGGGCCTTCCCATCGAACGCTGACGCAGGCGCCGACGGCTGCGCCGAGACGCGGCGCGACACCGTACGGCCTGGCACGACACGGCCCCACCCGGACACGACAGGAAGCAGCGCACACCATGGAACCCCTCGGCGTCGGAGATCCCGTCCGGCTCGGCCCGTACCGCATCCTCGGCGTCCTGGGCGCGGGCGGCATGGGCAAGGTGTACTTCGGCCGGGACAACGACGGCCGGACCGCCGCCGTGAAGGTGCTGCTGCCCGAGCTCGCCCACGACGCCCACCTCGCCCGGCGCTTCCTGCGCGAGGCACACACCGCCCAGGCGGTGACCAGCGCCGGCGTGGCCCGTGTCCTGGCCGCGGAGAGCGAGGAGAGCCGGCCCTGGATCGCCACCGAGTTCCTGTCCGGCCCCACCCTCGACGACGCGGTCCGCACGTACGGGCCCTTCGGCACCGACGCCGTCCGCGCACTCGCCGCCTCGCTCGCGGCCACCCTGCGCGACATCCACGCGGCGGGGCTGGTGCACCGCGACCTGAAGCCGCCGAACATCGTGCTCACCTCCACGGGCCCGCGCGTCATCGACTTCGGCATCGCCCGCCCCGAGCACGGGATGACGCTCACGACCACCGGCCAGGTGCCGGTCACCCCCGGCTACGGGGCCCCCGAGCAGGTGCTCGGACAGCGCGTCGGGCCGGCGGCGGACGTGTTCTCCCTCGGAGCGGTACTGGCCTACGCGGCGACCGGCCGGCGCACCTTCGACGGCACGCACGTGGCGGCGGTCCAGTACGAAGTGGTGCACGGGGAGCCCCGGCTCGACGACGTACCCGCCGAGCTGCGCCACCTGATCGCTCCCTGCCTCGCCAAGGACCCGGCGCACCGCCCGACCACCGACCGGATCGCCGGCGCCTTCGCCCCGCCTCCCGGCGCCGACCGGATCTGGCGCACGGGCCCGCTGGCCAAGGACATCGCCCGCCGCGGCGCCGCCGCCGAACGCCACTCCACCCTCACCGGCGGAAATCCCGCAACCGGCCCCTCCCGCAGGAGGCTGCTGCGCACCTCGCTGGCCGCGGGCGGGGTCCTGGCGGCGACGGGCGGGGCCGGGGCGTGGTGGCTGCTGCGCGGGGAACCCGAGGAACCCCGTACGCCCAATGAACCCGGAGCGGCGAGCAGCGCGGAACCGCTGCCCCTGTCCGCGGCCACGTCCGGCAAGGCCCCCGAACCCCTGTGGGGCCCGCTGCCGGTGGCGGCGAAGCCGGCGAACGGCGTGGTCGCCACACCCGTGTCCCTGCGCGACGTGGTCGTCTTCGCCGCCAAGGAGGGAGGGCTGGCGGCCAGGCTGACGCGGAACGGAAAGGAGAAGTGGAGGCTGCCCGACATCGAGCCGGCGGCCGGCATCTTCCCGTTGCAGGACCGTCGGATCGCCGTGGCCGGCGTCGACGGCGCACTGTTCGTCCTCGACGCGTCCACCGGCAAGCAGCAGTCGTCACAGCCGCAGGCCGATGTCGGCCGCCTCCTCGCACAGGACGACGAGTACCTGTTCGCGGTGACCCGGGGTGGAATGCTGCGCGCGTTCGACATCCAGACGCTGGTGGTCCGCTGGACGGCGCCGCTGCCGGCGGCCGCCGCACAGGGGGCCGGACCCCGGGGCGCCGTGGCGGGCATCTCCCTCGTCGTCTTCGGCGCCGACGGCACGGTGCGCGCCTTCTCCCGGCTCAGCGGGACCCCGACCTGGCAGGTCGAAGGCCAGGCGCGCTCGGCGATCGATCCGCTGGTCGTGGAACACAAGACCCCCACCACCAGGGACTACACCGTCATCCTGGGCGGCCGCACCCTGACGGCCCGCAAGGCCCTCGGCGGCGACGAACTGTGGAAGATCGCGGCCGCGGACGCCCCGGCGCCGGGCGTCGGCGGCTGGGGCCCCCTTCTGCGGGACGGCGAGACCTTGATCGGCGCGAACGGGGCGACCCTGTCCGCGCTCACCGTCGACGGCGGGCAACTCCCGCCGCGCGGCCGCGCCTCCCGCGGCCCGCTCCCCCACACCCCGCTCGTGCTCCAGGGCGAGGCGCTCTGGGCCGTGGAGGCGGACGGGCGGGGGGTCTCGGCCTATGCGCGTGCGGACGGCAGACGACTGTGGACCTGGTCGGGCACCTCACGCGGGCCCTGGGCCGTGTCCGCCGCCGGAAACCGGGTCTTCCTGGTCAACGACGGGAAGCTCACGGCCATGCCCACCGTCGGCTGACCCCGTGCCGGGCACCCTCGCGATCACCGCTTAGGCTCTGGGCCGGACCACCGACCCGGGAGAGCGCCCGCATGGAACGCCTACGCCACGACGACCCGACGCGGATCGGCCCGTACGTGACCCTGGCCCGGCTCGACGCGGACTCCGACGCCGCGCACTGCGTCCCCGAACGCCGCTACCTCGCCCGCGCCGCCGACGGGGAGCGCACGGTCCTGCTGTGCGTGCCCCGGGTCGGCGCCGATCCGTCCCGGTGGGCGATCGAGGCCGAGGGCGCCCGGCGGCTGTCCGTGCCCGGCTTCCTGACCGTCGCGGAGGTGGGCGGCACGGCCGGTTTCCCCTGGTACGCGGCCGCGTACGCGCCCGCGTTGCCGCTCCCGGCCGTGCTGGCGGCCTATGGCGGCCCGCTGCCGGAGGACACCGTACGCAGGCTGGGCGCGGCACTCGCGCAGGCGCTGGCCGCCGCGCACGCCCAGGGCGTGACGCACGCCGGGCTGTCCCCCGCCGCGGTCCTGGTCACCCCGTCCGGGCCGCTGCTGGCGTGCTTCGGGGCCACCCGGGCGGAGCGCACCGGGCACGACCCTGGCTGCCTGGCCCCCGAACGGGCGGCGGGCGCACCCGCCGCCCCCGCCGGAGACGTCTACTCCCTCGGCGCCGTACTCGCGTACGCGGCGACCGGCCACACGGTGCCGGAGCAGAGTGAACTGCCCCTGTCGCTGCGCCGGCTGACCGGCGCGTGCCTGGCCCGCGACCCCGCCGACCGGCCGGGGACGGCACAGGACGTGCTCCGCGAGCTGGCGGCCCCGGTCGAGCGCCCGGGACCGGCCCGGGATCCACGTCTGCCGACGGGGGTCCACGCCCCGGCCCCCTCTCCCCTGCCGACCGGAACGGTCCTGGACCCCGCCACCCCCCTCTCCCTGCCGGGCCGGGTCGTGGCCGCGCTCGCCGCGCAGTCGGGCGCGCTCCTGGCCGCTGAACTCCCGGCCCCGTACCAGTCGTTCGCCACGACACCCCAGAAAGCGCACTGACCCCGATGCCTTCCGCTCCGACCCCCTTCACCGGCCTCACGCACGAGGACCCGACGCACGTCGGCGACCACCGGCTGCTCGCCCGACTGGGCAGCGGCGGCATGGGCACCGTCTACCTGGCCCGCTCGTCGGGCGGACGTACGGTGGCCCTCAAAACCGTGCACCCCCGCATCGCGGCCTCCGCCGACACCACCTTCCGCACCCGCTTCCAACTCGAAACGGACGCGGCACGCGTCATCGGCGACCGTTACGGGGCCCGCGTCTTCGGCGCCGACCCGCTGGCCGCGACCCCCTGGCTGGCCACGGAATACGTCCTCGGCCCCCAGCTCGACGAGGCGGTGCGCCTCACCGGCCCCCTCCCCGAGCTGCTGGTCCGCTCCCTCGGCGCGCACCTGGCCCAGGCCCTCACCCAGCTCCACCGATCGGCCATCGTCCACCGCGACCTCAAGCCGTCCAACATCATGCTCACGGCCACCGGCCCCAAGCTCATCGACTTCGGCATCGCGCGGGCCCTCGGCGACGGACGGCTCACCAGCACCGGCACCGCGGCGGGCACGCCCGCGTACATGTCCCCCGAGCAGGCTTCCGGCCAGGAACACACCCCGGTGGGCGACGTGTTCGCCCTGGCCTCCGTACTGGTCTTCGCCGCTTCCGGGCACGGCCCGTTCGGCGCCGGCCGGCCCGCGGACCTCCTGTACCGGGTCCGCTACGCGGACCCCGACCTCACGGGCGTGCCGCAGGCGCTCACCCCGCTGCTCACCCGCTGCCTGAGCAAGGACCCCGCCGTCCGCCCCTCGACGATGGAACTGGCATCCCTCCTCACACCCCCCGCCCCCACCACCTCCACCTTCCCGGACCTCCTCCCCCACCCGGTGCTGGCGGACATCGCACGCCGCACCACGGCCGTCTGGCAGGACCCCCCACCCCGCGTGGAGGCCCCGGAAACCTCCCCTGGAACAGCGCCGCCGCAGCCCGCGCCGCGCGCCGTGTCCCGCCGCACGCTCCTGGCCCTCACCGGTACGTCGGTCCTCGCCACCGGCGGCGGCCTGTGGGCCTGGCTGTCGACGCGCGACCGGACCGACGCCCCCGATGCCAAACCGTCCCCGGCCCAGCCGCCCGCTCCCCTGTGGGCGGCGTCGGGCAGCCTGCCGGGACCGGACGCCATCCCCATGCGCGTGGGCGCCGAACTCGTCATGAGCTCGGGCACCGTGGTGAACGCCGTCGATGCGGAGACCGGCGCAAGCCGGTGGCTGAACAACGCCGACAAGTCCCCATGGCAGGTCACCACCGACGGCAAGACCGTCTACGCCCTCCGCATCCCGGCCGCCGACGACAGAATCAAAACACTGTCGATCGAGACGCTCCCCCAGGAGTCCGAGAAGAAGAAGCCGCCCGTCCTCACCCTCGCCTCCCTCGACGGCACCGAGGCACTCAACCAACTCCTGTGCGTGGAGGGCGACACGGTGTACCTGATCGCCAAGTCGGCAGCCGGCGCGCAGTGGTTCCTGGTCGCCGCGAGTCTGCGGTCCGGCCGTGAGCTGTGGCGCCGCGAAGAGGCGGCGCCCGCTCAAACCGCGAGGAAGCCCGGCGTCACCTGGGGCGAGATCGTGAAGGGCGGCCTCCTGCTGTGCCACGGCGCCCCGGATTCCCTCGTCCTGTCCCTGCACGACCCCGCCACCGGCGCGGAGCGCTGGCGCAGGGCCGATCTGTCCGTCCAGGGCATGCCGCCGTACCGGCCGGCCACGGACGACGACCACGTCTACGTCGGCGCGAACACCCTCCAGGCACTGCGCCTCGCGGACGGCGCGACGGCCTGGTCGTTCGGCGCGGGCCGGGACATGGGCAAGAAGCCCTACGGCTTCCGCCGCTACGGCCTCCCGGCCGTGGCGGACGGCGTCGTCTACGCCGTCGAGGCCGTCCGCGGCATCGTCGCCGTGGACGCCCGCACCGGCGCGGAACGCTGGTCGGAAACCCCGTTGGAGGACACCGTCCCCAATGGCGACGTAGCCCCCGTGGTCAGCGCCGGTCTGGTCTTCTCCTTGGACAAGCTCGGTCTGCGAGCCGTGGACCCCCGAACCCACCGCCCCCTGTGGCGCTACCCGATCACGGCGAACATCCTGATGGCCGACCCGGACGGCAAGCGCCTCTACGTCCGGGATCCAACCAGGACGCTGGCCCTCCCGACGTCCTGAGCCCGGCCGCGCACCCTCACGGTCCTTCACCGCGGCCCCGTACACCGGGGCGTGTGCGCGGCTCAGCCGGTCCGGGCCGCCTTCGCGTCGCGTGCCGGGGCCTCGATGCCCGCGCTCAGCCGCAGCTGCTCCTCCTGCGTGTACTCGACCCGCTTCATGGCCAGGCGCAGCAGCGGCGGCGCCATGACCGAGGTCACGACGGCGACCAGGACGATGATGGTGTACGTGGCGGTGTCCAGGATCCCGAGCCGCAGCCCGACCATCGCCACGATCACCTCGATGACACCGCGGGCGTTCATCCCGGCACCGAGCGCCATCGCCTCCCACTTGCTCAGCCGGCTGAGCCGCGCCCCCAGGTAGGCTCCGGCGAACTTGCCCACGATCGCGATCAGGAGCACCACCAGGGCGGCGCAGAGCACCGTCGGCCGGGCCAGCGCCCGGAGATCGATGCGCAGGCCGGCCGTGGCGAAGAAGACCGGTGCCAGGAAGCCCACGACGACCGTACGCAGCGAAGCCGTGCGCTCGCGCTCGAACTCACCGCTGGAGCCGATGAGGAGGCCGCAGAGAAAGGCTCCGAAGACGGCTTCGAGCCCGAGGGACTGGGTGCCCGCCGCGGCGAGCAGGATGAGCGCCGCGGCCAGGGCGACCGTCTGTTCCTCGGACCCGCGGCTGGCCCGGAGGGCCAGCCGGACGACCGGCCGGCCCACCACGACCGCGATCACGACGGCGAGCAGCAGGAAGGCGATCGCGGTCACGACGTGGCCGGTGGTCAGTCCGCCGACGGCCATCGCGGAGACGACCGAGAGCATGAACCACCCGAAGGCGTCGTCGACCATGCCGGCCGCGAGGGTGAGTTGGCCGATGTTGCGGTGCATCAGGTTCATGTCCATCAGCGTCTTGGCGATGACCGGGATGGCGCTGACGCACATGGCCACGCCCAGGAAGAGGGCGAACACGTGAGGGTCGGCGGTGTCGTAGTCCAGCAGCCGGACCAACGGGTAGCCGATGCCGATGCCGAGGGCGAGCGGAACGATCAGGCCGGACAGGCTGACCTTCAGGGCCGTGACGCGGCGGCGGCGGATCATGCCCAGATCCATTTCGATGCCGGTGAGCCCGACGAGCAGCAGCACGGCGATCTGCCCGACGGCGTCGAGCAGATGTGCCTGATCCGGCCGGGCCGGGAACAGCCACCCGGAGAGTCCCGGCGCCAGCCAGCCGAACAGCGAGGGGCCGAGAAGTACGCCCGCGCTCAGTTCGCCCACGATGGCCGGCAGGCCGAAGCGCGCCGCCAGGCGGCCGAGGAGGACGGCCACGAGGAGGAGCACACCGACCTGGAGGAGGAAGACCAGCAGCGGGTGCGCGGCTATCGGTGGTACCAGAGCGACTGTCATCAACAGGACTCCTTGGGGAAATCGTCCTGGCGGAAGCGCGACCGAGGGGCCTCCGCCAAGGGCAGTCGGTGTGCCGTTCGGTGCTGCGGCGGGGGTGTCGTCGCACCCGCCCGGGTCTCGGAATCGCATGACTTGGCAAGGGCCGCACGCAAATGCCCCGCAGACCGGAAAGCTTATTCGAAAGCGATACTCATCGCGCCACCGTCGGATCTGGACAATCGATCACGGCGTGCTTCCACTCGCCGGATTCACCGCGCGAATTCCTGCCGGATCCCGCCGCCTCCCAACTGCCGGGGTTCAGCACTTGGACGCCGGGCAACGCGGCGGGGGCGCTGGGGGCCGGGGGCATCGAGGCCGAGGCTACGGGTCGGCATGTGTCTTCCGCGTATCGAAAATCGCATACGTGCCGGCAACATCCGGTCGTCTTCCCTGGCAGCATGTCTCGAACCCAGCCCTCGGCACGAACGAAGACCCGTCGGGTTCACTGGCTGATCTTCCGCGACCTGATATCCGGCACGTCCGGTGAGGCGGTCGGCATCGGGCGCTCCGTCGCGACGGCGTGGCCGCCCGCGGACGCACGCCGATCCCACCCGTGACCCGAGAACGCGGCAGTGATCAGTGGTGAGCAAGAGTGAGCGAGGGCAGACGATGACACAGGTGGACACGGCGAAGGCCGGACAGGGCAGCCGGGCGGCCGGCGACGAAGGAACTCGACCAGCGGGCGGCTCCCGGCCGGGCCCGTGGAAGCGCGGCCCGGTGCTCGCCGCGTGCGCGCTGCTGCTCGGCCTGCTCCTGCTGTTGCACGGGAACCTCACGGACTGGGCCGGTCTGGGCAGTCTGGTGGAGACCTTCCTGCCGTGGTTCGGCCTGTTCCTCCCGGTACTGCTCGCCGGGGCACTGTGGCGCCGCTCCGCCTCCGCGGTCGTCGCGCTGCTGTTGCCGGTCACCGTGTGGCTGAACCTCTTCGGCGGGCTGCTCGGCGACAAGTCCGACCAAGCCGGCGATCTCACGGTGGTCAGCAACAACGTGGCCGCCGAGAACCGTGATCCGGCCGGCACCGCCCGTGACCTGGCCGCCTCCGGCGCGGATCTGCTGGCGCTCGAGGAGCTGACCGACCGGGCCAGGGACACGTACGAGAAGGAGCTGGCGAAGGCGTACCCGCACCACACCGTGCAGGGCACGGTCGGGCTGTGGAGCAAGCTACCGCTGTCCGGCACCCGGCCGGTCGACGTCCTGGAGGGCGATGTCGGGCCACTGGCCGACAAGGTGCCGACCGAGGACATCCAGGTGGACCCGCCTCGTGCGCTGCGCACCACGGTGGCCACCGAGAAGGGGCCGCTGACGGTGTACGTGGTGCATCTGGGCTCCGTAAGGGTGATGCTCAGGGGCGGTTTCTGGACGGACTCGCGGAACGCCGGCGCGACCAAGCTCGCGGAAGCCGTCGCCGCCGAGCGCGCCCAGCGGCTTCTGGTGCTGGGCGACTTCAACGGCACCATGGGCGACCGTGCGTTCGACGGGCTCACCTCGCAGCTGCGCTCGGTCCAGGACCTGGCCGGTGACGGCTTCGGCTTCAACTGGCCGGCGAAGTTCCCGGTGGCGCGGATCGACCAGATCCTGGTCCGCGGCGTGGAGCCGAAGAGCGCGTGGCTGCTGCCGGCCACCGGCAGCGACCACCGGCCGGTGGCGGCCGGAATCAGCTGGTGAATGCCGCGAGTCGCCGGCCCGTAACATATCGTCGGTGTATCGAGAATCGCATACGCCCGGGCAACACCCCACTGCATTGACTGGTGGCATGTCCTACAACTCCCCTAGTGAACCAATTCGAACTGCGGTCGGAAATCCGGTCGTCAGGCCGATCGGCGCCGCCGAGCATTTGGCGTTCGTGCGGGCCCAGCGGTCCGTCAGCTTTCTGCAGACCCCGGCATGGGGCCGCGTCAAGACCGAGTGGCGCAGCGAGTCCCTCGGCTGGTTCGACGGTCAGCGCCTGGTCGGTGCCGGGCTCGTCCTGCACCGACCGGTGCCGCGCCTCGACCGTTACACGCTGGCGTACCTGCCCGAGGGCCCGGTCATCGACTGGAGCGGCGAGATCGGTGTGTGGCTCGATCCGCTGGCGGCGTACCTGAAGGAGCACGGCGCGTTCGCGATCCGGCTCGGCCCGCCGGTGGTGACGGACACCTGGAGCGCCGCCCAGGTCAAGGAGGGCATCTCGGACCCGGGCATCCGGCGGCTGACCGACCTGCCAGGACAGTGGGGCGACCCGGTCGGCGCCCGCGTGAGCAGCAAGCTCAAGGACGCGGGCTGGCTGCCGCAGAACCCGCAGGACGGGTTCGGGGTCGGGCATCCGCAGTTCAAGTACGAGGTCCCGCTGACGAACAGGACCGAGGACGAGCTGCTCAGGGGCATGAACCAGCAGTGGCGCCGCAACATCAAGAAGGCGGCCAAGGAAGGCGTCGAGGTCACGGTCGGCGACGGGGGGCCGGAAGACCTGAAGGCGTTTCACGACCTCTACGTCCACACCGCCGAGCGCGACCACTTCACACCCCGGCCTCTGCGCTACTTCGAGACCATGTTCGCGGCGCTGAACGCCGAGGACCCCGAGCGGATCAAGGTCTACCTGGCCCACCACCAGGGCGACTTGGTCGCCGCGACCGTCCTGGTCCGCGTCGGGGCCCACGCGGTGTACTCCTATGGCGCTTCCGCCACCGCGAAGCGCGAGGTGCGCGGCTCCAACGCCTGCCAGTGGGCGATGATCCGCGACGCGCTCGCGGCCGACTGCGACGTCTACGACCTGCGCGGCATCACCCCCACCCTCGAGGCCGACGACCCGCACGTCGGCCTCGTCCAGTTCAAGGTCGGCACAGGCGGCCAGGCGGTGCGGTACGTCGGCGAGTGGGACCTGCCGCTGCGGCCGTTGGTCTACCGGGCCTTCGACCTCTACATGAGGCGGCGCGGCCGCTGAACCGCACGGTCCAGGCCGTCTCTTTCGGATCTTGCCGGTCAAGCCCGCGTCGTCTGGCACCGTGCATCGCAAGGCGGAGGGGCGCCCGAGTACTGGACGTACTTGGGCGCCCCGACAACGCAGCGAGGTGCGGTGCCAGGCGGCGCGGGTCAGGCAAGATCCGAAAGAGACGGCCTAGGCGAGCCCCGCGGCGACTTCGTCGAGGCGCGCCCCTCGGGAGGCCTTGACCAGCACCACATCGCCGGCGGTGAGGTGGTCCCGCAGCCAGTCGACGGCCGCGTCGTTGCCGGCGAGGACCACCGCCCGCTCTCCCGCACCGTCGGCGATCGGCCGGGCGGCCTCGCCGACGGCCGCCACCACGTCGGCCCGGGCGGCGGCGTACGCCCCGACGGCGCGGTGCTCCGCCTCGCCGGCGTCGCCGAGTTCGAGCATTTCGCCGAGTACCGCGATGCGGCGCCCGCCCTCGATGGCCGCCAGCGCGTCCAGGGCGGCGCGGGTCGAGTCGGGGTTGGCGTTGTACGAGTCGTTGAGCAGCCTCGCCCCGCAGGCGAGGTCGCGCTGCTCCATCCGCCACGGCGACAGCGAGGCGGTGGCCAGCGCCGCCGTGGCCAGGTCGAGGGGAACCCCGGCCACGAGTGCCGCCGCCGCGGCAGCCGAGGCGTTGAACGCCTGGTGGGCGCCGACGAGCGGCAACGTCATGTGAGCCGAGGTGTCGACGGTCCGCAGCGTGCAGGACGGTCGTCCGAGCCGGTCGAGGGCCAGGTCGAGTACCCGTACGTCGGCGTGGTCCGCCCGGCCGAAGGTCAGGACCGGACCGTCGGTGAGCGCGCGCATCGCGGCCACCCTGGGATCGTCGGCGTTGAGGACGGCGGTGCCGCCGGGCGCGAGCCCCTGCACCAGTTCGCCCTTGGCCCTGGCGATGGCGGCGCGCGACCCGAACTCGCCGAGGTGGGCCTGCCCGGCGTTGAGGACGACGGCGACGTCGGGCGCGACCAGGCCGGTGAGCTCGGCGATGTCGCCCACGTGGCGGGCTCCCATCTCCAGGACCAGGAACCGGGTGGCCGCCCGGGCGCGCAGCATGGTGAGCGGCACACCGAGCTCGTTGTTGAGGGAGCCGGCCGTGGCGACCGTCGGCCCGGCGCCCGAAAGCACGGCCGCCAGCAGGTCCTTGGTGCCGGTCTTGCCCTGAGAGCCGGTCACCCCGACGACGGTCAGCCCGTCGCGCAGCCGGGCCACGACATGGCCGGCGAGCCTCTGCAGCGCGGTCTGGACGTCCTCCACGACGACGGTGGGCAGCGACGTGGGCCGGGAGCCGAGTACGGCCACCGCACCGGCCCGCCCGGCCTGTTCCGCGTAGTCATGGCCGTCGGCGCGCTCGCCGGCGAAGGCGACGAAGAGGCCACCCGGCTCGGCCTGCCGGCTGTCGAGTACGGCCGGCGCCGTCACGGTCGCGGAGCCGTCGCCCACGGCCTTCCCGCCGACGATTTCGGCGATCTCGCCGAGGCTGAGCGGGATCACGTCGATTCCCTGGGCGCCGAGCCCGGTGTTGTGTGAGTCATGTCTCCAGTCAAGGGAGCGGGACGTATCGCGGGCATATCGAAAACCGCATACGTTCCGGCAACAGCACGCCGCCTTGACTGGAGGCATGAGCCACAGCGACAAGACCACCCGCATCACCATGTACGGGTGCGGTCCGGACGAGGCCGTTCTGTTCCGCGAGTTGGCGTCCGGCATGGGTGTGCAGCCGGCCATCACCGACGCACCGGTGTCCGAAGCCAACAGCGAACTGGCCGCCGGCAGCCGGTGCATCAGCGTCGGCCACAAGACTCCCATCACCCATGCCACGCTGCGTGCGCTCGGTGGAGTCGGCGTGGGCTACATCTCCACGCGGAGCATCGGGTACAACCACATCGACGTGGAATACGCGGACAGCATCGGCATCCGTGTCGAAAACGTCTCCTACTCGCCGGACAGCGTGGCCGACTACACGCTGATGCTCATGTTGATGGCGGTACGGGACGCGAAATCCATCGTCCGCCGCACCGACGTGCACGATTACCGGCTGAGCGATGTGCGCGGGAGGGAACTGCGCGATCTGACGGCCGGAGTGATAGGGACGGGCCGCATAGGCGGGGCGGTCTTGGACCGGTTGCGGGGCTTCGGCTGCCGCATTCTGACCCATGACCGTCGTCCCGTGGACCGCCCCGGTGTCGCTGTCGAGTACGTGTCGCTCGATGAATTGCTGCGGCGGAGCGACCTGGTCACGCTGCATACGCCGCTCACCGCCGCCACCCACCATCTGCTGAACCGGGAGCGCCTGGCGCAGATGAAGGACGGTGCGCTGATCGTCAACACCGGACGTGGTGGGCTCATCGACACCGAGGCCCTGTTGCAGGAATTGGAGAACGGCAGGCTGGGCGGCGCGGCGCTGGACGTCGTCGAAGGCGAGGAAGGCATCTTCTACGCCGACCACCGAGACAAACCCATGGAAAGCAAAGCGCTGTTGCGGATGCAGGAGCTGCCGAACGTGCTCATCAGTCCACACACCGCCTATTACACGGATCACGCCCTGCGCGACACCGTGGAGAACTCCCTCACCAACTGCCTGACATTCGAAAGCGGGAAACAGCATGGCTAGGCTGAAGGTCGGCATCATCTTCGGGGGTCGTTCCGAGGAGCACCTCGTCTCCGTCAAGTCCGCCCGAGAGGTGGCCCGGAGCCTGGATCTCGAGAAGTACGAACCCTTCTACATCGGGATCACGAAGAGCGGTGCCTGGAAGCTGTGCGACGGGCCCGACGCGGAGTGGGAGAACGGCAACTGCCGCCCCGTCGTGCTGTCGCCGGACAGCGACGTGCACGGACTGCTCGTTCTGGAGCAGGGGCGCTACGGAACGATACGCCTGGACGTCGTGCTGCCCGTGCTGCACGGCACACTCGGCGAGGACGGCGCGATGCAGGGACTGCTGGAACTCTCCGGCATCCCCTACATCGGCTGCGACGTCCAGAGTTCCGCTCTGTGCATGGACAAATCCCTCGCCTATGTCGTCGCCAGGAGCGCGGGAATCGCGACGCCGAACTTCTGGACCGTCACGGCGGAGGAGAACATCGATCCCGCCCGGCTCACCTATCCGGTCTTCGTGAAGCCGGCCCGATCGGGATCGTCCTTCGGTGTCACCAAGGTGTCCCGGGAAGAGGAACTTCCGAGTGCGGTGGAAACGGCACGGCAGTACGACTCGAAGGTGCTGATCGAAGAGGCCGTCGTCGGCAGCGAGATCGGCTGCGCCATCCTCGGGAACGAGTCGGATCTCGTCACGGGCGAGGTGGACCGGATCGCGCTCTCGCACGGATTCTTCAGGATCCACCAGGAAGACGCCCCCGAGACCGGTTCCGACAACTCCGTGGCGATCGTTCCCGCCGACATCCCCGAAGAGTCGCGGCTGCTGGTCCAGGAGGCGGCCAAGGCCGTGTACCGCGCCCTGGGGTGCGGCGGTCTCGCTCGGGTGGACATGTTCCTGAAGGAGGACGGCGAAGTCGTCCTCAACGAGGTCAACACCTTCCCGGGTCTGACCTCGTACAGCCGTTATCCGAGGATGATGGCGGCCGCGGGTCTGCCGCTGTCCGAGGTGATCGACCGGACCATCTCCCTCGCCCTGACGGGGAAGATCCGATGAAGTCGGGGGAGTCGATGCGGTCGATGACGGACGATTTCGCCTTCGTGGACGACCTGATGTCCCGAATACGCTGGGATGCCAAGTACGCCACGTGGGACAACTTCACCGGCAAACCCGTGGACGGATATCTGGCCAATCGGATCGTCGGTACGAGGGCTCTGTGCACGGCCCTGGAGGAGGCGCAGAAGAAGGCCGCATCACTGGGGTTCGGCCTGCTGCTCTGGGACGGCTATCGCCCGCAGCACGCCGTCGACTGCTTCGTGCGCTGGTCGCAGCAGCCGGAGGACGGCCGGACGAAGTCGCGGCACTATCCCAATATCGACAGGGCCGAGATGTTCGAGAAGGGATACGTGGCCGCCAGGTCGGGCCACAGCCGGGGCAGCACCGTCGACCTCACGATCTACGACCTGGCCACGGGTGAACTCGCCCCCATGGGCGGCGACCACGACCTGATGGATCCCATCTCGCACCATGGCGCACATGGGATCACGCCCGTCGAAGCACAGAACCGTCTGCACCTGCGGTCCATCATGGAGACCTGCGGTTTCGGCGCGTACGAGTGCGAGTGGTGGCACTACACACTCGTCGACGAGCCCTATCCGGACACCTACTTCGACTTCCCCATCGCGTAGGACGGTCGCGCTCGGACCGCCGACGCGAAGGCCGTTGCGGGCCGGCGCGCCACGAAGGGTGCGCCGGCCCGCAACGGCTGTCCGGCTCATGGCCCGACATCATCCGATCGGGTTCAGTACGACCATTGCCATTCGGCCTGGTTGAGCAGGTGACCGGATTTGACTCCCTTGCGCGAGCACCATTCCTCGAACTCGGCGATCTGCTGGAGCTGGTAGGAGTCCTCGTTGTAGCTCGTGGCCATGACGTGGCCGAGCCAACTCTCCTCACCCATGGCGTAGATGTACACCTCCTCCGCCCCGAGCTCGGTGACGATCGCGCTCGCCTGCTCCGCGTTGGATCCGGACAGTTTGCGGGTGTCGCTCATCTTCTTCGGTATCGGCTGGGTGAGCAGCGGCTGGTACTTCCAGGTCATCGGCGCACCGTCGCACTCCATGCCGAGGAACGCGATGTCGACCCGTCCGAGATGCCGGCGGACGTAGCGGTAGAGGACCGGATCGAGGCCGGAGGAGTCCGCTCCCACGTACACGGTCTTCCCGCCGAGACTGATCCAGTAGGTCGCCTTGGCGCGGATGTCGAGATCGGCGTGCTCCCCGAAGAACGGCGTGGCGACGATCTTCCCGCCGGGGAAGGCCACCTCGTCGAAGTCGTCCACCTCGATCACGGGGAGCCCGAGGGATTTCAGGAAGAGCGCCAGCGACGGGTCGCACAGATTGCCGCGCGAGCTCCTCGGCACGACGAACGTGCCGACCCGGCCGCGCAGCTGGAGCAGGGTCTCGGACACGAGATGGTCGGAATGCCCGTGGGTGATGAGGACGTAGTCGATGTGGTCGGGCAGGTCGTCATAGGTGTACCGGCCGGTCGCGCTGGTGTCGGCGCTGATGAACGGGTCCGTGAGGATCGACACCTCGGGCGTCTGCAGGAGGAGGCAGGCATGCCCCCAGTACCGGATCCTGGCTCCGGCCGTGACGTGGCGGTCGGCGGCGAGCCCCGGCTCCGGGACCAGCAAGCGGGACAGCCGGGAGGCTTCGGCGTCGCCGAGTTCCAGCGCCTCGCGGAGCGCGGCCAAGGTGGTGGGCCGGATCCTGGTGCGGAACAACTCCTCGATACCGGGGTGCCGGAAGGGGATGTCCAGCTCCAGCACGTCGGGCGAGGGCAGCCGCGGGGTGCTCATCACGAACGGCCGCTCGATGCCCGTCTCCACCGAGAGCTGGACCGACTGGCGGTCCTCGGTGTAGGCCTTGCTCTGGTAGGCGAGCGGTTCCAGGAAGTGCAGCGAGGCCTCGTTGCCGGTGCCATAGGTGACTTCCACCAGGCCCGCCAGTTCGGAGGGCAGCCTCGGGTAGAGCGGCCTGAGGTCGTAGCCGGTCGCCTCCTCCCGGACCATCTTCTCGGCCTCCGCGATGGCCTCGGCGAACCGGATCATGTCCGCGCGGTCGCGCCGGATGGCCGCCAGCAGTGCCTCGACCTCGCCCTTCCGCTTCTCCTCGATGCCGACGAAGAATCCGCCGCGGAACTTCGGATCGCGGCTCCCCGAGAAATGGAAGTCCGGGGTCTGCAGGTAGGACTCCAGCATCGGGATCTGCCGGAAGGCCAGGTTCATGGTGCCGGTCACCGGAGCCATCGTGTACAGCTGGGCGTAGAACCGGTCGACCAGTGGCTCGATGATGGTGTCGGACCGGAGAAACAACCGTTCCTCAGTCATTCGTGCTCCTCACGATCAAATGTCTCGTCACTTCGGCTGGTGGGGCAGCCATGTCAATCCGTCGGGTGAAACCGCCGGCCCGCCCGCGAACATCGGCTCCTCGGACGCCGACGCCCCTGCGCCCCGTGCCGCGAGCGCCGCATCGCCGGACGACACACCGGCGGCCAGGTCCACGAACGACTCCGGTTCCGGGTACTCGTCGCCGGTCGTCGTGTGGAACTCCGTGAGCAACTCGGAGAACGCGCCGAACTCGCGGCGGTACCGCGCCTCGAACTCCGTCAGGGCGGTCTTCTCGTCCAGATCGCCCGCGAGGACGCTGTTGATCGAACGGGCGGCCAGCAGGGCGCTGTAGGTCGCGAGATGAACGCCGCTGGAGAACAGCGGGTCGAGGGAGCAGGCGGCGTCGCCCACCAGGACCATCCCCGGACGCCAGAACGTCGTCTGGTGGTAGGCGTAGTCCTCGCGGATCCGCAGCTTCCCGTACTTGCCGGCCGTGACCCGCATCCCCTCCGAGAGCAGATCCGAGATGGTCGGGCATTCGGCGATCAGGGCCTTCAGCGCCTCCTCCCGGTCATGGGGGAGCTTCTCGGCCCTCTCCCGGCGCACCACCGCGCCCACGCTGGTCAGCCCGCCGAACAGTGGGACGTACCAGAACCAGCCGCCGTCGAAGGTCACGCTCAAGGAGTCACCCGAACGCGGTTCGGGCAGCCGCTTGCAGCCGTTCCCGAAGTAGCCGGACAACACCAGGCCGCGGAAGGACTCCGCATGGTCGCGGGTGCCGCCGACGCTGGAGAACAGCGGGCTCTCGTGGCCCGAGGCGTCGATCACGAAACGCGCGCCGACCTCGTGCTCACCGCCGTCGGCGTCGGTGTACCGCAAGCCGGTGACGCGGTCGCCCTCCTCGACCACCGCGGTGACCGAGCACCCTTCACGGACCACCACGCCCTTGCGCTTGGCGTTGTTCAGCAGGATCTCGTCGAACCGCGCCCGATCCGCCTGGTAGGCGAATGACGTCGACCCGGTCAACCTCGGTGACGCCTCGAAGGAGAAGGCCCACGGCTCCCGCCGACCGCCCCACTGGAACGTCGCACCCCGCTTCACCGGGAAATCCGTCTCCGCCAGTTCTTCCGTGACGCCGAGCATCCGGCACACCCCGTGAACGGTGGACGGAAGCAACGATTCTCCGACCTGGTAGCGCGGAAGGACCTCTTTCTCCACCAGGAGCACCCGGTGGCCGTGCATCGCCACCAAGGTGGCCGCGGTCGAACCCGCCGGCCCACCCCCCGCCACCACCACGTCGAATGCTTCTGCCGACATCTCCCACCGTCTTTCCGTAGATCGCTGATCCGTCGTCATGGCGGCCGCTACCAGGTGACCGGCAAGCGATCCGGGCTGTCTATGAACGCGTTGCGGAACTTCACGTCCCCCGCCGGTACGGCCAGGCTCAGCCCGGGGAACCGTCGCCACAGGGACTGATACGCGATGCGGAGCACCGCCCTCGCCACTGCGGCGCCTATGCAGTGGTGGATGCCGTGCCCGAATCCGACATGCGGGAGTGCTTCGCGGTTCGCGTCGAGGAGATGGGGGTTCGGCGTCAACCCCTCGTCGCGGTTGGCCATGAGGATCGAGCAGAGGACGTACTCCCCCGCCTTGATCAACTGCCCGTCGACGACGACGTCCCTGACGGCCATGCGCGGAGTCGGCTGCTGCACGGCCGAGAGGAAGCGCAGCAGTTCGTTCACCAGGCCGTCGGTCTCCTCGCGGGAGGAGAAGAGCAGCCGCCTCTGGTCGGGATGGTCGAGCAGCGCGAGGACCCCGAAGCCGATCATGCCGGCGACGCTCTCGACGCCGCCGAGGACCAGCGCCGTGCAGACGCCCCTCAACTCCTCGTCGGTGATCCGCTCGCCGTGCTCACGGACGAGCATGCCGAGGAACCCCTCGTCGGGCGCCTTCCGCTGCCGGGTGATGAGACCGTTCAGGTATCGGTTGAACGCCGCGCTGTCCGCCGCCCGGGCCTTGAATCCGCGGCTGAGGTCGACGTTCTGCCTGACGCGGCGGATGAACTCGCCCCGATCGTCGCGCGGGACCCCGAGCAGCTCGCACAGGGTCTCGCCGCCGACCGGGTCGGCGAACAGCACCTGGAGGTCCGCGGGTGGTCCCGCGGCCTCCATCGCATCGAGGTGCTCTTCGATGATGCCCTCGATCGCGGGCTCCAGCCGGCGGATCCGTCGGACCGTGAACTCGGGCGTCAGCATCCGTCGCAGTCGCGTGTGTTCGGGCTGGTCGTAGATCGAGATCTGTCCGGCCAGCTCGGGCGGGATCGGCACCCCTTCGCCGCTGAGGGGTTCCGACTCGGTCAGCCGGAGCCGCGTCGTGAAGTTCTCGTGGTCACCGAGTATCTTCCGCACCACGTCGTAGCCCATGGCCTGCCATACGTAGTCCGTGCTCATCTGGTCGGACGCGTTCCCCGCGATCCGGATCAGCGGGCCGTGCGCCCTGAGGGCGAGCATGTCCTCGTGCGGATCGCAGAGCGTTCGTCTCATGTAGTTCGCCGTCGGTTGGACGACCGGCGCCGCCTCGTCCACCTCAGCCACGGTAGGGCAGCCATTTCATCCCGTCGGGCGAGGCCACCAGCCCGCCCGGGAACACCGGCTCCTCGGGCGCGGCGTCCTCGCCGAGCACCGCTCGCATCTGGACCTGGCCGCCCTCCTGCATCACCTGCTTGACCACCTGCGACTTGAACAACGGCACCATGTCCGCGTCATCGCCGGCGGCCATCTGGTCGACGGCCACGGCGAACTCGGCGCTGCGCTCGGCGATCCTGGACGCCGCGAGCGCCGCCTCGCCGGACGACACCCCGCCGACCAGGTCCACGAAGGATTCCAACTCCGTGTGCTCGCCGTTCGTGACCTTCTTGGCGTGCCAGAAATACGATTCCTCGTTCTCGTTCATCTGGTAGAACGCCGTGAGGAACTCGTAGAACACCCCGTATTCGCGGCGGTACCGGGCCTCGAACTCGTTCAAGGCGGTCTTCTCGTCCAGGTCGCCCGCGAGAATGCTGTTGATCGAACGGGCGGCGAGCAGGGCGCTGTAGGTCGCCAGATGCACTCCGGAGGAGAACACCGGGTCGACGAAACACGCGGCGTCGCCGACGAGGACCATTCCCGGGCGCCAGAACGTCGTCTGGAGGTAGGAGTAGTCCTTTCGCACTCGCAGTTCCCCGTATTTCCCGGTCGTCACCCGGCGTGCGTCCGACAGGTATTCCGCGATCAGCGGGCATTCGGCGATCAGGGCCTTGTAGGCTTCTTCCCGGTCGCCCTGGACCTTCTCGGCCATGTCCCTGTGGACCACCGCACCCACACTGGTGAGCGTGTCGCTCAGCGGAATGTACCAGAACCATCCGCTGTCGAAGGCGACGCTCAGGATATTGCCCGAATAGGGCTCCGGGAGCCGTTTGCCGTTCTCGAAGTAGCCGAACAGCGCCAGGCTTCGGAAGAACTCCGAATAGTCGCGCGTGCCGCCGACGCTGGAGTACAGCCGGCTCTTGTTGCCCGACGCGTCGATCACGAAACGTGCGCTGACCTCGTGCTCGACGCCGTCGGCGTCGGTGTACCGCAGGCCGGTGACCCGGTCGCCCTCCTCCACGACTTCGCCGACCGGGCATCCCTCGCGGACCGTCACGCCCTTGCGCTTGGCGTTGTTCAGCAAGATCTCGTCGAATCGCGCCCGCTCCACCTGATAGGCGAACGAGGTCGGGCCGGTCATTCGCGGGGACACCGCGAAGGAGAACGTCCACGGTTCCGGCCTGGATCCCCACCGGAAAGTACCGCCGCGCTTCACCGGGAATTGTGCCGCCGCGAGTTCATCGGTGACTCCGAGCATCCGGCACACACCGTGAACGGTGGCCGGAAGTAACGATTCGCCGATCTGATACCGCGGGAATACCTCTTTCTCCAGCAGCAGCACTCGGTGGCCCTGCATGGCGACCAGGGAGGCCACGGTCGAACCCGCGGGTCCGCCTCCCGCCACCACCACGTCGAACGTTTCCACCGACATTCTCCCACCATCCCTCGATCGAGTCTTTTGCGATTGTGCAGGGCAATGGATCTCCGCTCAAGCCGTCCATCCGGTCACCACGCGACCATCAGACGGCTGATTCCATATGCGGGGGTGCTCAGCCGGTAGGCGGTCGCCCCGTCGGGATCCGCCGGCCGCAGATCGGGAAAGCGCCGCCATAGAGCGGTATAGGCGATGCGCAGTTCAAGGCGGGCGAGCGCGGCTCCCAGGCAATGGTGAACGCCGTGCCCGAACGCGACATGGGGGACGGCTTCCCGGGTCACGTCGAGGCGATCCGCGTCCGGCAGCAGAGCGGGGTCGCGGTTGGCCGTCGGGAGGGAGCACAGGACCGTCTCCCCCGCCTTGATCACCTGGTCGTCGACGGCGGTGTCCTCGATGGCGGTTCGGGGGGTCGGAGCGTAGGGGACCGTCAGGTACCGGATCAGCTCGTCGACCGCCCGGTCCGCCGACTGGACGTCGCCGCGCAGCGCGGCGATCTGCTCGGGGTTCCGCAGCAGCGCCAGCACGCCCAGGCCGATCATGCCGGAGATGTTGTCGTCGCCGGCGAGCATCATCTGCACGCAGACGCCCCTCAACTCCTCGTCGCTGACCGCGTCGCCGTGTTCGGCGACGACCATGCCGATGAGCCCTTCGCCGGGGTCCTTGCGTTCCCTGGCGACCATGGTCACCAGGTAGCGGGAGAAAGCCTCGCCCGCGGCCGCCCGCCTCCGGCCGCTGAGCGAAGCGTCGAGATGCCGGTGGCAGAGTTGGAGGAACATGGCGCGGTCGTCTCGCGGTACCCCGAGCAGCTCGCACAGCACGGGGCCGGGCACCTCGTCGGCGAACATCTCGATCAGGTCCGCGGGGGACCCCTCCCGCTCCATCGCGTCGAGGCGTTCCGTCACGATCTGTTCGATGTAGGGGGCCATCCGCCGTATCCGGCGATGGGTGAACCCCGGTGCCAGCAGGCGCCGTAACCGGGTGTGCTCCGGTGGGTCGTAGTCCATCAGGTTGCCGACCAGCTCACGCGGCCGGAAGACGCCCTTTCCGCCGATCTCGTCATTCCGGTCGAAGCGGCGGCGCGTGCTGAACCGTGTGTGATCGCCGAGAACCTGCCGGACGACAGCGTGCCCCGTGGCCAACCAGGTGCTCTCGGCGTCCGCTCCGGATCCGATCGTGATCCGCGTCAGCGTTCCGGCGGTGCGCAGCTCGTCGGCCGGGTCGAAGCCCTGCCGGCGCGTGTGGATCGGAGGCCTCTGGTCACCACTCAACGGGAAGCTCCTCCACGGCGAAGGGCGCGGGCCGGCCCGGCTTGAACCGCAGGTCCTCCTCGGGGACGGCGAGCCGCAGCGACGGGAAGCGGCGGAACACCGCCGGCAGAGCCACCCGTAGCTGGAGCCTGGCCAGCGGTGCCCCGAGGCAATGGTGGATGCCGTATCCGAACGCCATGTGCTTCGGGTTCTCACGGGTGATGTCGAAGCGGTCGTCCTGCGGACGGTTGATCGCCAGCATGGAGCAGGTCACGACGTCGCCGGCCCGGATGTCGCGTCCGGCGACGCGGGCGTCCGCGAGGGCGACCCGAGGGGCCGGGGCCTCCACGATCGAAGCGTGCCGCAGCAGTTCCTCGGTGGCGCCGTCCACGAGTTCGGGACTTTCGCGAAGCAGCGCCATCTGGTCGGGGTGGGTCACGAACAGGAGTACCGCGATGGCCAGCTGGGCGGCCATCTGCTCGGCCGCCATGATCAGGTTCCCCTCGGCGAGCCCCGCCAGTTCCTCGTCGCTGACCTCCGCCCCGTGCTCGCGCACGATGACACCGATCATGCCCTCGCCGGGATCGTGGCGTTTGCGGGCCGCGAGCTTCCGGGTGTAGTTGACCACGCCCATCCCCGATGAGGTCCGCTGTCGGGGGAGCCTGCTTTCCCTGCTCTCCCGGATCATCCGTGACAGCTCGGCCCGGTCGTCGCGGGGGACGTCGAGGAACTCGCAGGCGATGAGCGCCGGGATGGGCCAGGCCGCGTACCTGACGAAGTCGACCGGCGACCCCACGTCCTCCAGATCGTCCAGGCATTCCTCGACGATCTCCTCGATGCGGGGCCGCAGTCGCTCCATCCGCCGGACGGAGTAGGCCGAGGCCACGGTCCTGCGCAACCGGGTGTGGTCCGGCGGGTCGTACGCCTGAAGGATTCCCGGCAGCAGGGCCCGGTCGGCCTCGTCGTCGACCGGCCGCATGGAGCTGAACCGCACGGGATCGGCGAGGATCTCCCGGACCTCGTCATACCCGGTGACCAGCCATTGCCTACGGCCGTCCATCCCGGGCTCGGTGTCGTATTCGTGCAGCGGCCCCTCGTCCA
The DNA here is from genome assembly GCF_044762985.1 of Streptomyces sp. NPDC096339. NCBI lineage: Bacteria > Bacillati > Actinomycetota > Actinomycetes > Kitasatosporales > Streptomycetaceae > Streptomyces > Streptomyces sp. NPDC096339. Next base: position 210,498 of record NZ_JBIWFI010000006.1, read on the forward strand.
TCAGGTCGTGGAACTCCGGCACAGGATCGAGCCGGTGCCGCTGGTGCGGCAAGGGAAGTGCCATCGGTCCTCCTATGTCCGGTGTTACCAGTCGAGCAGCAGGGCTTCCACGTCGAAGGGCGGCGGCCCCAACGTGATCTCGCGGTGCGGTTCGGCGAGCCGCAGGGTGGGGAAGCGCTGCGCCAGCGCCGGAATGGCGACCCGGAACATCAGCTCGGCCATCGCCCTGCCGAGGCAGTGATGGATGCCGTACCCGAACGCCAGATGGTCCGGCCTGTCACGGGTGATGTCGAACTCGTCCTCCGTACCCGGGTAGTTCCGGCGGTTGGCGGCCAGCAGGGAGCAGGTGACGGTGTCGCCGGCCTTGACGAGGCGGTCCCCGATCCGCACGTCCTGCGTCGCGACGCGCGGATGGGTCTTCTCGTCGGTCGTGAGGTACCGCATCACCTCGTCCAGCCATTCCGGTGCGGCGTCGGGCTTCTCCCGGAGCAGAGCGAACTGCGCGGGCGCTTCGACCATCAACCAGGCGCCCGCCGCGAGGAGACGGGCCATCTGGTCGGCGCCCGCGCCCATGACGAACGCGGCCACCCCCGTCAGCTCGGCATCCGTGATGGCGTCGCCGTGCTCGCGGACCACGACGCCGAACAGGTCATCGCCGGCATCGCGGCGCGCGTTGGCGACGTGCTGCTTCATGTAGGTCATGTACTTGTTCCCGGCCGCGGTGCGCCGCCTGTCCGACCGGTCGGTCCGACTGGCGAGGAGGATCCGTGACAGATCCGCCTGGTCGTCCCTGGGAATGCCGAGGAAGTCGCAGGTCGACGGCGTCGCCACGGCCCATCCGAAGTGCGGGACGAAGTCCACCGGGCCGCCGAGGGCCTCGATGGCGTCAAGGCTGTCCTGGACGATCCGCTCGACCCGCGGCCGGAACTTCTGCATCCGGCGGGCGGAGAACGCGGGAAGCACCATCCGCCGGAGCCGGGTGTGCTCCGGCGGGTCGTACTGGGTGAGGAAGCCGGGCCAGGTGAAGCCGGCCGCGGTCCCGCCGTAGAGCAGGCGCGCGCTGAACTTGTCCGAGCCGAGGACCTGCCGGACCTCCTCGATCCCGGTGGCGAGCCACGCGGTCCGCCCCTCGGCGGAGTCCTCGGTTCCCAGGACGGTCAACTCGCCCTCGCTCATCAGGGCGTGGAGTTCGGGCACCGGATCGAACCGGTTCCTCCGGTGTAACTGCGACGCCCGGACGACGTTGATCTCCTCAAACATTCCGCGGGTCCTTTCGTCTCATCCGGCCGGCGTACGCAGAACGAGGATGTCCGGGCGGTCGGACGGGCGTCGAGCCCGTCCAACTGCCCGAATTGAGCGGCCGGACACCCTCAGCCGCCGATTTCCGCGATCAGGCTCTTCGGCCGGAGGTCGGTCCAGTTCTCCTCGATGTAGGCGAGGCAGTCCTGGCGGGCGGCCTCACCGTGCACGGGGGTCCAGCCGTCCGGCACCTCGGCGAAGGCGGGCCAGAGGGAGTGCTGGCCCTCGTCGTTGACGAGCACGAAGAAGGAGCCGTCCTCGTTGTCGAAGGGGTTGGTCATGGTGGTCCTTTCCCGCTACGGCCGCGGCCGGAGCTTCTCGGCGACGATGGCCCCGATCCGGGCCAGCGACGCGGGCTGCATCATCTCGTTGTGGTCGACGTGGATCTCGTGGGACTCCAGGACCCCGCTGGTCAGGGGCTGCCAGCTGGCGATCGCCCAATCGACGGGCATGTGCGGGGGGCGGTCCTTCGAAGCGACGAACAGCAGGATGTCGCCGGCGAAGCTCGGGGCGTCGTGCCTCGGCCCGACCTCGGCGAGGTTGCGCATCACCTCTTCCAGGCGGGCCCGGGCTCCGTCCCCCCGGACCAGTCCGGCGGCGAGCTCCATCTGCTGTTCCTTCAGCTTGTCGACGGCCTCTTGGGCGCCCCGGTCACCGCGTGCCTTCTTCCCCATGTAGGTGGGGTAGGCGTCGAGCAGCGCGAGCGTCGCGACCTGCTCGCCCTCGGACTCGAACAGCGCGGCCATCGCCTGCGCGATCCGCCCGCCGAGTGACCAACCGAGGAGGTGGTAGGGCCCGGTCGGCTGCACGGTGCGGATCTGCGCGACGTAGTCGGCCGCCATCTCCTCGACGCCGCCGGGCAGGGCTTCGGTGCGGGCCAGGCCGCGCGCCTGGATTCCGTAGACCGGCTGGTTCGACGGGAGTTCCCGCAGCAGCGGCCCGTAGTTCCAGCTCAGGCCGCCGCTCGCGTGGACGCAGAACAGCGGCGGACGGTCGCCGCCGGGGCGCAGCGGCAGCAGGACCTCGAAGTCGCCCGTGGCGGTCTTCGCCCCGGCGCTGGATCGCCGGCGCTCGCCCAGGAGGACCAGGGTTCCGGCAGCGGACCAGCGGGCGAGCGAGCCAGTGCGCAGCATACGCCGTCCCTCGGCCCCGAACGGGCAGGGCAGGCTCTGGTCGGCCGGGCCCGCGTCGACGGCGGAGCCGGTGACGTAGAGATCGCCGACGGCTCCGGGTGCGACGGGGAGCAGCCGTTCGTCGAGCACGAGCGCGCCGGACAGGCCTTCCCGGTCCAGGTCGGCGACTGCCGGGGGCACGGACCCGGTCCACACGGCCGGGGCCTCGGCCGGGCGCTCGCGCTCGGCGTCGTCCAGCAGGAGGTCCAGGTCACTGACGCGCCGGTGGGGGTCCTCCGCCACCTGTTCCAGGACTCGGATCAGTCGTCGTGCCAGCGATTCGGCCGTGGCCCTGTCGAACAGGTCGACGGCGTAGCGGAGCTCTCCGTCGATGCCGTCGCCGTGGTCGTCCTCGTCGCGGTGTTCGGTGAGCTTGAACGCGAGGTCCAGCTCGATGGCCTCGGGCCGGCCGGGTTCGACGCTGGTCCGCAGCGCCGGCAGTTCCGTCGCGTCCCAGGCGCCGGTGTCCTCCTCGGCCACACCCAGGGACACCTGGAACACGGGGTGGCGGGAGAACGAAGCGGGCAGGTCCAGCAGATCGACGATTCGCTCGAAGGGTACGTCCAGGTGCTGGCGGGTGTCCCGGACGGTCTCCTGCACCCGGGCGACGGTCTCCAGGAAGGTCGGGTCTCCCGAGACGTCGGTGCGCAGGGGGAGCGGCCGGGCGAAGGGCCCGATCATCGGCTCGAGGTCGATCAGGTCCTCGTCCCGCGGCAGCGTCGTGCCGATCACGAGGTCGTCGCCCGCGCCCGATCGGGTCAGCAGCATGGCGAGCGCGGCGTGCACCAACTGCTGGGCGTCGGCGCCCGCCGAGTCCACGGCCGCCAGCAGCCGGGCGTGCGGGGCGCCGTCCAGCCGGAGCGCGACCGTGCCGGCCTGCCGCGACGGGATGGCCGGGCGCGGACGGTCGAAGGGGAGGACCGTGTCCCCGTCGATGCCGGCGAGGCGGTCCCGCCAGAAGGACGCCTGGTCGTCGATCAGGCTTCCCTGCTCGCGCTCGCCCTCGAGCAGCCGTCGCTCCCAGATGGCGTAGTCGGCGAACTGCAGGGCCAGTGGCGCGCGCTCCGGGACCCGGCCCGCGCGCCGCGCGCCGTACGCGGCCGCCAGGTCGCGGAAGTACACGTCCAGCGAGTCGTCGTCGGCGGCGATCCGGTGCACCGTCAGCGCCAACACGTGCTCCCGCTCGTCGATCGCGAAGAGGTCGCAGCGCCACGGCGTGTCACGGGTGAGGTCGAAGGGCCGCCGGGCCCGTTCGGCGAGAAGCCCGGGGAGGTCCTCCTCGGTGGCCGGAATCGGCTTCAGCTCGACCGTCGCGGAGTCGTGGACGTGCTGGTGGACGGTCGTGGCCTGGCCGGGGAAGGTCGTCCGGAGGATCTCGTGCCGGGACGCGACGTCACCGAGCGCCGCCTCCAGCGCGGGCACGTCCAGCCGGCCGCGCACGCGCAACGCGACCGAGGCGTGCATGCCGGCGGTCGTCTCTCCGGGACGGGCCAGCAGCCAGGCGCGGAGCTGCCGGGCGGTCAGGGGCACCTGCTCCGGCCGGGTGGCGGCCTCCAGCGCGGGACGTGACTTCGCCGCCAGCGCCCGGGCGATGCCCGCGGGCGTGGGCGAGGAGAACAGCTGCCGGATGGGCAGGTCCGCGCCGATCTCCTCGCGGATCCGCGCGATGAGCCGCATGGCCAGCGCCGAGCTGCCGCCCAGGTCGTGGAAGGCGTCGTCGACACCCACCCGCTCGACGCCGAGGATCTCGGCGAACAGCGCGCACAGCACCTTCTCGGTCTCGCTCTCGGGGGCCTTCTCCGAGGTGCGTTCCGCGAGGTCGGGGGCGGGCAGGGACCGGCGATCCACCTTGCCGTTCGGGGTGATGGGCAGGCCCGGACGGACGACGATCGCCATGGGGACCATGTAGGAGGGCAGGACGAGGCCCATCCGGCGCCGCATCTCCTCCACGTCGGCCTCGCCCCCGTCGGTGACGACGTAGCCGACCAGACGCCGCTCGCCGGGCTGGTCCTCGCGTGCCATGGCGACCGCTTCGGTCACGCCCGGCTGGGCCGCCAGCACGGCTTCGACCTCGGCCAGCTCCACCCTGAAGCCCCGGATCTTCACCTGGTCGTCGGCCCGCCCGACGAACGCCACCTCGCCGTCGCGGGTCCAGCGCGCCAGGTCTCCGGTGCGGTACATGCGTTCACCGGCGAGGAACGGGCATGCGACGAACCGCTCGGCGGTCAGGTCCGGCCTGCCGAGGTACCCGCGGGCCAGGCCGGTGCCGGCGATGTACAGCTCGCCGGTGATGCCCGGCGCGACGGGCTGCAGGAAGGCGTCGAGGACGTAGATCTCGCGGTTCGCCATGGGGCGGCCGATCGGCAGCTCACGCCCGATCGCGTCACCGGGCTCGATCGGCTTCCACGTCGCGCACAGGGTGGTCTCGGTCGGCCCGTAGGTGTTCCTCACCCGCAGACCGGGCTGGGCCCGCCGCAGGTTCTCCACCGCGAAGGCGGGTACGACGTCCCCGCCGGTGCCGACCTCGATCAGGCCCGTGAAGCATTCCGGTGACGCCTCCGCCAGGGCGCGGAAGGTTCCGGCGGTGAGGTGGATGGCGGTCACGCCCCGTTCGACGGCCCGGCGCACTCCTTCGGCGTCCACCACTCCCGGCTCGGCGAGCAGGATCCGGCCGCCCGTGGCGAGCGGCACCCACATCTCGTAGAGCGAGGCGTCGAAGACATGGGTCGCGTGCATCAGCACGCCGTCCTCGGGACCGATCCGCCAGCCCGCGTCGCCCGCCAGACCGGCCACTCCCCCATGGGTGACGGCCACGCCCTTCGGGACGCCGGTGGATCCGGAGGTGTACATCACGTACGCCAGATCGTCCGCGCCGACCCGGATCTCCAAGACGGTGGCGGCCTGGTCGTCGACGGCCGCGCGGGTCTCCGGCGCGTCGAGGACGATCGCGTCCTGCGGTACGACCGCGCTGGTGGCGGTCGTGCACACGACGGTCGAGACCCGGGAGTCGGCGAGGATGAGCGCGATCCGCTCAGCCGGATTCCCCGGGTCGACGGGGACGAACGCGGCGCCCGCCTTCCAGATCGCCAGGAACGTGATCAGCAGGTCGGCGGACCTGTCCATGGCCACCCCGACCAGGGCTCCGCGCCGGACGCCGCGGCCGGTGAGGTACCGGGCCAGCCGGTTCGACGCCTGGTCGAGCTCGGCGTAGGTCAGGTCCGTGCCGCTCGCATCGGTGATCGCCACCGCGTGGGGTGCGGTGTCCACCCGCCGCCCGAACAGCTCGACCACGGAGTCCCCGGGCACCGGGGCCGCCGTCTCGTTCCAGTCGTTCACCACCACGGCGCGCTCGGCGACGCTCAGCAGGGCCAGCCGGCCGACCAGGACGTCGGGCTCGGCGACCAGCCGTTCCACCACCCGGACGAAGGCGCCGAGGACGGATTCGGCGACCTCCCGGTCGAACAGACCCCGGTCGTAGTTGAGAATGACCGGCATCCGCTCGCCCGGCCCGGTGACCAGGGTGAACGGGTAGTGCGAGGAGTCGCGTCCCTTCCGCACGGGACGCATGTTCAGGCCGTCGTCCTGCGGCCGGTCAAGTCCGGTACGGGGGAAGTTCTCGTAGATGACGAGCGTGTCGAAGATCGCTCCGAGTCCGGCGGCGGCCTGTGCCTCTTGCAGGCCGAGATGCTGGTGGGCCATGAGCGCCGACTGGTTCCGCTGCAGATCGGCGAGCAGGTCGACGACCCTGCGCCCGCCGTCGAGCCGGACGCGCACCGGCAGGGTGCCGAGCAGCATGCCGACCATCGACTCCACGCCGGCCAGCTCGGCCGGCCGTCCCGAGACGGTCGTGCCGAACACCACGTCGGTGCGGCCTGCCAGCTGCGACAGCACGACGGCCCACACACCCTGTACGACGGTGCTCAGCGTGAGGTCGTGGCCGCGGGCCAGCCGTGCCAGATCGTTCGTCAGCTCCGGGGAGAGCTCGGTCATCACCGTATCGATGTCCGGTATTCGGCTCGGATCGGCCGGGGCGACCGTGGTGGGGGCGTCCAGACCGGCGAGCTCCTTGCGCCAGGCGGCCCGGGCCGCCTCCTTGTCCTGGCGGCCCAGCCAGGCGAGGTAGTCGCGGTAGGAGGTCGTGGCCGGCAGCCCGGACGGGTCCCCGCCCGCCGCGTAGATCGCGGAGAGCTCGCGGTGGATGATCGGCATCGACCATCCGTCGGCCAGCACGTGGTGAAGGGTGTGGACGAGCCGGTGGCTCTCCGGGCCCAGCCGGATCAGATGCAGCTTCGTCAACGGGGCCGTCTCAAGGCGGAAGCGCTCGGCCAGCTCTTCCTCCGCCAGCCGCCCCACCTCGTCGTCGGCCAGGTCGTCCGGGAGTTCGGACAGGTCCGTCTCCCGCCACGGGATCTCGACGTCCCGTAAGACGACCTGGACCATCTGCGCACCGCTGACGTACCGGAAGCAAACCCGCAGCGCGGCATGCCGGTTCAGGAGCGCCTGCCAGGACTTCTTCAGACGCTCGGAGTCCAGAGGGCCCTCGATGCCGTAGACGGACTGCACGGTGTAGGTGTCCGGGCCGTCCTTGTCGAGAGCGGTGTGGTAGAGCATCCCCTCCTGCAGCGGCGACAGGGGCCAGACGTCTTCCACGCCGGAGCGCGGCTTCGCACGAGTGTCGTCAACAGTCACGTTTTGCTCCTTGTGGAGGTTATTCATCGGTCGGCCCGGCCTGGAGTTGGTCCATCTGGTCGGGCGAGAGGGCCAGGAGCATGCCGTCTTGGGACTCCGGCTCCTCGCTCTCCTCGCTCTCCTCGCCCTCGGCCGGGAGCTCCTTGGCGAGCGCCGCCAGCCGTTCGGGCGTCTTCTCCTCGAACACTTGCCACGGGGTCAGTTCCAGTCCTTCGCGGCGGAGCCGGGCCGACAGCTGCATCGAGCTGATCGAGTCGCCGCCGAGTTCGAAGAAGCTGTCGTCGGCCCCGACCCGTTCCACCCCGAGGATCTCGGCGAACAGCGCGCACAGGAGCTCTTCGACGGCCGTGCGCGGATCCCGTCCCGAGGAGCCGCCGGCGAAGTCGGGTGCCTGGAGCGCCCGGTGGTCGACCTTCCCGTTCGGGGTCAGGGGCATCACGTCCAGCGGTACGAACGCCACCGGCCTCATGTACTCGGGCAGTCGTTCGGCCGCCGTCTCACGGAGGGCGGCGATCAGCGCGTCGGCCGACCGGGAGGGCGCCGGGACGACGTACGCCACCAGCCGCTTCTCGCCGGGCCCGTCCTCACGAGCGACGACCACCACCTGGGCGGCCCCCGGATGGTCCGCCAGCACGGCCTCGATCTCACCCGGCTCGATCCGGTGACCGCGCACCTTGACCTGCGCGTCGGCCCGGCCGACGAAGACCAGCTCTCCCTCACGGGTCCAGTGGGCCCGGTCGCCGGTGCGGTAGATACGGCCCCCGGAGGAGAACGGGTCGGCGACGAACCGCTGCGCGGTCAGGCCCGGATTCCCGAGGTATCCACGCGCGAGCCCTGCCCCGGTGACGTAGAGCTCACCGGCCACGCCGGGCGGCACCGGCTGGAGGTAGGCGTCGAGCACGTACGCCCGCATGTTGGTGATCGGGCGGCCGATGGGGACCACGTCGCGTCCCGGGGACAGCGGCGAGCTCATCGTCGCGCACACGGTCGTCTCGGTGGGCCCGTAGGCGTTGATCATCCGGCGGTCCCGCGACCAGCGGTCGACCAGAGCGGGCGGGCACGCCTCACCGGCGACCACCAGGGTCTCCAGGCCGGCCGGCAGGTCGTCCTCGACGGCCGGCACACTCGGCGGCACGGTGACGTGGGTGATGCGCCACCGGCGCACCGCGTCGCCCAGCGACACGCGCGGCGGCATGCTGTCGGGGTCGGCCAGCACCACGGTCCCGCCTGACAGCAGGGCCGTGCACAGCTCGGAGATCGCGGCGTCGAACCCGAGGGACGCGAACTGCAGGACGCGTGAGGAGGACGTCACTCCGAAGCGCTCGATCTGCGCGCCGGCCAGGTTGCCGAGCCCGGCGTGGGTGACCTGGACGCCCTTGGGCCTCCCCGTCGACCCGGAGGTGTAGATCACGTACGCTCCGTCGCCCGCCGCCACGGCCGGCAGTACCACTCCCGGGTCGGCGGCCGGCCGCTCGTCCAGTGCGACCACCACGCCCGCGAACCCGTCCGGCACGGCTGTGCGGGTCGCCCCCGTGCAGAGCAGCACCTCGGGCGCGGAATCCGCCAGCATCAGCTCGATCCGACCGGCGGGATAGTCCGGGTCGACGGGTACGAACACCCCGCCCGACAGCGACACGCCCAGCAGGGCCACCACCAGTTCCGCCGACCGTCCGACGAGCACGCCCACGCTCGTCTCACGTCGGACGCCCAGCCCCACCAGCAGCCGCGCCAGATCCTCCGCCTCTTCCAGCAGCCCGCCGTAGGACAGGTTCCGCGCAGCGTCCTCCACCGCGATCGCGTCCCGCGAGAGCTCCGCGCGGCGGCGGAACAGCACCGGCAGCGGCTCCGGCGCGAACGGCGCGTCGGTGGCGTTCCATTCCTCGACCACCAGGCCGCGCTCCGCCGTGCCGATCAGGCCGACCCGGCCCACCGGAGTCCGCGGATCGGCCGTCACCTGCTCCAGCGCCCGGACGACCGCCGCGAGCATCTCCTCCGCCCTGGTCCGGTCGAAGACGTCCGGACGGTAGATGAACTCGCCGTGGACGCCGCCGTCGTGGGAGGCGCGCATGGATACCGGATAGTGCCCGCTGTCGTTCGGGATCCCCACGGGGCGCATGACGAGCGCATCGGGGGCTTCGGACGGGAGCGGCGGGCGGGGGTAGTTCTCGAACACCACGATCGTGTCGAACGCGGCGCCCTGCCCGGCGATCTGGTTGAGCTCCGACAGCCCGACGTGCTGATGCGCCATCATCGCGACCTGACGCTCCTGCAAGTGCGTCAGCATGTCGAGGAACGGTTCACCACCCGCGAGGCGGGCCCGGACCGGCAGCGTGTTCATGAACAGGCCGACCACGGACTCCACTCCGGGGATCTCGGGCGGACGCCCGGCCACGGCGGAGCCGAAGACCACGTCGTCCCGGCCCGTCAGCCGGGCCAGGAGAAGCGCCCAGATCCCCTGGAAGAGGGTGTTCATCGTGACGCCGTGCCGGCGCGTGAACTCCACCAGCCGACGGCTCAGATCGTCGTCGAGTTCGAACCGGACGCGTTCGGGCTCGACGGGCGCGGTGATGGCGTCCGGCGGCACGACGTGGGTCGCCTCGTCGAGCCCGGCGAGCTCGGTCCGCCACGCCTGCCAGGCGGCTTCCTTGTCCTGGCGGGAGAGCCAGGCGAGATAGCTGCGGTACGAGGTGGGGGCGGGCAGGGACAGGCCGTCACCGCCCGCTTCGTAGGCCGCCATCACGTCGATGGAGAGGATCGGGAGGGACCATCCGTCGCAGGAGATGTGGTGGGAGGCGAGGGCCAGCCGGTGGCTGCGTTCGCCGATGCGCACCAGGTGCAGGCGCAGCAGCGGGGCCCGGCTCAGGTCGAACCGGTCGGCGTGCAGTTCCTCCGCGATTCGCTCGAACCGCGCCAGCGCCTCGTCCTCGGGCAGATGGGACAGGTCGGTCTCCGTCCAGGGCAGCGCCACCTCGCGTGCGATCGCCTGCACGGCCCGGCCGGAGCCGAGTTGATGGAAACTCGCCCGCAGGGCGGCGTGCCGGTCGAGGAGGGCCTGCCAGGACGCGCGGAAGCGGGCGACGTCCAGCGGGCCGTCGAGGGCGAGGGTGCGGATGCCCGCGTAGACGTCCGGGCCTCGCTGGTCGACGGCGTGGAACAGCAGGCCCTCCTGGAGCGGGGAGAGCGGCCAGATGTCGGCGAGGCCCGGAACGGCGGCCTCGATCTCCTCCACGTCCCGCTGCGTCAGCGCGACGAGGGAGAAGTCGGAGGGGGTGTGCCCGCCGACTCCGAGGGCGGCGTGCGCGGCGAGGCCGGACAGCAGGTCCAGCCAGGCCCGGCCGAGCGACTCCGCCTCGGCTTCGCCGAGGATCCGTCCGGCCCAGGTCACGGTCAGCCGGAGCTCGGGGCCGTCCGGGGAGTCGAGGACGACGGCGTCGACCTCCACGGCGTGTCGCAACGGCGCGTGCTGCTCCGCCGCGCCGCCGATGGTCCCCGTCATCTGCCAGGGCTCCGGGTCGCCGTCGGGGCGGGAGGAGAAGCGGCCCAGGTAGTTGAACCCGATCTCCGCCTTCGGCAAGGCCGCCAGGGTCGGTGCCGTCTCGGCGTTCAGGTGGCGCAGCATCCCGTAGCCGAGGCCGCCGTCGGGCACGGCCCGCACGTTCTCCTTGACCTTCTTCAGCAGGCGGCCGGCCGCCTCGCCACCGGCGACGGCCTCGTCGGTGTCGATCCCCGTCACATCCAGCCGCAGCGGGTGGACGTCGGTGAACCAGCCGACCGTCCGCGAGAGGTCCAGCTCTCCGATGGGTCCGCGGCCATGGCCTTCGACGTCCACGACGACGCGGTCGCCGCCGCGCCACCGAGTGACCGCGCCCGCCAGGGTCGCCAGGAGCACCTCGTGGACACCGCAGTGGAAGGCCGAGGCGGCCTTCTCCACGAGTACGCCCGCGCGGTCTCGCGGCAGGGTCCACGACCTGCGTCCCGCGGTCGCGATGGTGTCGCGGGTGGGGTCGAGGGAGGCCAGACGCGGTTCCGCGTGGTCGAGGATCTCCGTCCAGGTCTCGAGTTCCGCGGTCCGGGTCGCGGCTTGATCGGCCAGTGTCCGCGCCCATCGCCGGAACGGGACCTCCACCGGGTCGAGAGCGGGCTGCCCGCCCGCGATCACGGCCTCACACGCCGCACGCAGGTCCAGCAGCAGGATCCGCCACGACACCGCGTCGGCCACCAGGTGATGCGCCGCCAGCACGAGCCGGCCCACGCGACCGGGTCCGGCGTCCACCCACACCGCCCGGATCATCACACCGGCGGCGGGATCCAACCGCGCCGCGGCTTCCCCGGCGCACCGGTCCGCGAGCTCATCGATGTCGCCGGTGCCCGCCTCGACCCGCTCGACCAGATCGGCCGCGTCCACCGCGCTGCGACCGGACACGGCCAGGACCGGCTCTTCGCCCTCGGCCGTGACGATCCGGCTCCGCAGCAGATCGTGGGCGCCGATCACCGCGCCCAGCCCGGCCGCCAGCGCGTTTGCCGACAGGTCGCCGGGAGCGCCCACGGTCACCCACTGGGTCAGGGCTCCTCCGGTCAGCGCGCCGGGGTCGCTTTCGATGAGCGCCCGCATCACCGGCGTCCACGCGACCTCGCCGACGGCGTCGGCGAGGTCTGCCCGCGTGGTGCCGCCGCGCTCGGCGACCGCGGCGATCCCGGCCGGTGTCTCCTGCTCGAAGACGTCCTTCGCGCCGAAGACGACCTCGGCGCGGCGGGCTCGGGCGGCCAGTTGCATGGAGAGGATCGAGTCGCCGCCCAGCTCGAAGAAGCTGTCGTCGGCTCCGACCCGGTCCAGCCCGAGGATCTCGGCGAACAGTGTGCACAGCACCCGCTCCGCCTCGGTGCGCGGCTCGCGCCCGGCGGGCTTCGCGGAGAACTCCGGAGCGGGCAGGGCCTCGCGATCGATCTTCCCGTTGATCGTCAGCGGGAAGTGCTCCAAGACCACCACCGCGGCCGGGACCATGAACTCCGGCAGCCGCGCCGCGAGGTGTTCGCGGAGCACGCCGGGGTCCAGGGCCTGGTCCGGCTCCGCGATCGCGTAGCCGATCAACCGCTTCTCACCCGGACGGTCCGCCCGCGCGACGACGACCGCCTGCGCGACCCGGGGAGCCTCGGCGAGCGCCGCCTCGATCTCCGCCGGCTCGACCCGGTAGCCCCGGATCTTCACCTGGGAATCGGCCCGTCCGGCGAACAGCAGCTCGCCCCGGTCGGTCCAGCGTGCCAGGTCGCCGGTGCGGTACATCCGCTCGCCGGGGGCGAACGGGGCGGCGACGAACCGCTCCGAGGTCGCGCCGGAGGCGTCGAGGTAGCCGAGCGCGAGACCGGCGCCCGCGAGGTAGAGCTCGCCGGTCACGTTCGGGGCTACCGGCTGGAGGAAGGCGTCGAGCACGTACGCCCGCCGCCCGGCGAGAGGGCGGCCGATCGGCAGGACGTCGCCCGGCTCGTCCCCCGGCCGGAGGAGATGCCACGTGGCGCACAGTGTGGTCTCGGTCGGGCCGTACAGGTGCCGGACCCGGACGTCCGGGCAGGCCCGGCGCAGCCGTGCGACGGAGGCGAGGGGCACCACGTCCCCGCCGGTGAGGATCTCGCGCAACCCGCCGAAAGAGGCCGGCGACTCCTCGACCAACACCCGGAAGCTCCCGGCCGTCAGATGGACGGTGGTCACGCCTCGTGCCACCGCGTCCCGCAGGCGCTGCGCGTCGACCGCGCCCGGTTCGGCGACCATGACGCGGGCACCGCGGACCAGCGGCGCCCAGATCTCCAGCAGCGACGCGTCGAACGAGTGCGAGGCGTGCATCAGTACGCAGTCATCGGCATCGAGTGACCAGCCGGGGTCGCCGGCCAGGGCCGCGACGCTTCCGTGCGGCACCGCGACGCCCTTGGGCTCCCCGGTCGATCCCGACGTGTACATCACGTAGGCGACGTCGCGCGCCGTGACCGTCGGCGTCTCGTGGCTCGTCGCCCCGGTCCACGGCGCGTCCACGGGCACGGGCTCGACCCCGTCCGGTACCGCGTTCCGGGTCGCCTCGGCGCAGACCGCCACCGCCGCGCCCGCGTCGGCCAGCATCCGCTCGATCCGTACCCGCGGGTAGTCCACGTTCACCGGGACGTACGCGGCCCCGGCCTTCCACACCGCGAGGAACGCGACGAACAGGTCCGCGCCGCGCTCCATCACCACGCCGACGTGGTCGCCGCGCCGCACGCCCATCCCGGCCAGATGACCTGCCAGCCGGTCCGATTCCCGGTCGAGTTCGCCGTAGGACAGGGTGCGGTCCCCGTCGACGACGGCCACCGCGTCCGGCGCGCTCGCCGAGCGCCGCCGGAACAGTTCCACCACCGACGGATCGCCGGCGGCCTCGCCGGTCGCGTTCCAGCGCTCCACCACGGACGCGCGTGTCACGTCGCTCGTCACGCCCAGGCGGCCCACGGAGAGCGAGGGCTCGGCCATCACCCGTTCGATGACGCGCACGACCTGCCCGGCGACCTCGGCGGCGGTCTTCCCGTCGATCCGGTCGGGCCGGTAGGACACGCGGATCTGCAGGCGCTCCCCGGGACTGGCGCTCATGGTCAGCGGGTAGCCGGTACCGGTCCGGGTGAGGGCCGAGCTGATCGTGACACCGCCCTCGTCGCCGAGGCCGGCCGCGTCGAGCGGGTAGTTCTCGACCATCATGATGGTGTCGAAGACCGCGCCCGGCCCCACCGCCTTCTGGATCTCCGACAGACCCATGTACTGGTGTTCCGTCAGCGCCGACTGGCGTCGCTGCAGGTCCTGGAGCAGCTCCAGGACCTGCAGGCCGCCGTCGAGGCGTACCCGGACCGGAACGGTGTTGATGAACATGCCCACCATCCGCTCCACATCCGGTACGTCCGCCGGGCGGCCCGACACCACCGTTCCGAACGCCACGTCCGTCCGGCCCGCGAGCCGGGCCAGCACCAGGGCCCACGCGCCCTGCACGATCGTGCTCAACGTGAGCCCGTGGCCGCGGGCGAAGTCGGTGAGCGTCCGCGTCGACTCGGCGGACAGCCGTGCGCAGTGCTCGTCCGGCATCACCATCGCCTTGCCCGCGTCGGCGTCCACCACGGTCGGCTCGTCCGACCCGGCGAACTCCGACCGCCACGCCGATCGCGTCGCGTCCTGGTCCTGACCGCTCAGCCACGCCAGGTAGTCGCGGTAGGAGGGTGACGTCGACGAGGTCGGTCCGCCCGCGTAGCCGGACGACATCTCGCCCAGGATGATCGGCGTCGACCAGCCGTCCAGGAGGACGTGGTGCGACGTCAGTACGAGCCGGTGCCTGTGCTCGCCGAGACGGATCAGCAGCAGCCGGAGCAGCGGCGGGCGGGTCACGTCGAACCGCTCCGCCTGGTCTTCCGCGAGAAGGCGTTCGGCCTCGACGGCCGCCTCGGCCTCGCCGAGATGCGACAGGTCCGCCTCACGCCAGGGGATGGCGGCCTCGCCCGCGACGACCTGCACCGTCTCACCCGAGCCGAGCTGGTGGAAGCTCGTGCGGAGCGACTCGTGCCGGGTGACCAGCGACTGCCAGGCCGCGCGCAACCGTTGCGGGTCGAGCGGCCCGTCGAGGTCCAGGATCCGCTGGCTCTGGTAGACGTCCACCCCCTCCTCGTCGAGGGCCCGTTCGAAGAGCATGCCCTCCTGCAAGGGCGACAGGGGCCAGATGTCGGTCAGTCCGGGCGCGGCGGCCTCCAGCTCCGCCACGTCCCGCCGCGACATGTCGACGAGGTCGAAATCGGACGGCGTGTGGCCTCCGGCGCCGGGGGAGGCGGCGTGGGCGGCGAGGCCGGCGAGCATCTCCAGCCAGGCCTCCCCCAGCCGCTCCACCGTGGCGGGGTCGAGATCCCGGCCGTCCACGGTGAGCCTCACCAGGGGACCGGCCGGCGTGTCCTGAACGTCCGCACCGACCTCCAGGGCATGGGCGAGGACCAGGTCGGGGCCGGCGGCTCCCGCGCCGAGCGGTCCTTCGGCGACCTGCCACGGAGTGCCCGGGGAGGCGGAGGCCGACCGGCCGAGGTAGTTGAACCCGATCTTCGGGGACGGCAGTTCGGCCAGCCTGGCCCCGGTGTCGGGGTTGAGATGGCGCAGCAGCCCGTAGCCGAACCCGTCGCCCGGCACGGCGCGGACCTGCTCCTTCACGGCCTTCAGCAGCTCCCCGGCCTGCTCGTTCCCGGCCGCGGCGGCTGCCAGGTCGACGCCGGAAACGTCGAGGCGGACCGGATGGACGCTGGTGAACCAGCCCACGGTGCGCAGCAGGTCCTCGCCGTCGGCCGCGTGGCGGCCGTGTCCCTCCAGGTCCACCAGCACCCCGGCGTCACCGCCGCGCCAACGCGCCACCGCGCCCGCCAGGCCCGCCAGCAGGACCTCGCGGATCCCGCAGTGGAAGGCTCCCGGGGCCCCACCCACCAGGCTGCGCGCCGCGGGCCCGGACAGTGTCCAGGACCATGAGTGCGGCCGCCCCGCGTGCTGCTCGGGGAACGGGTCCGCGCCGTCCAGGACCTCGACCCAGTGATCGATCTCGGCGACGGTGCCCTCGCCGAACGCCTGCTCGGTCAGCCGCCGCGACCACTGCCGGTACGAGGTCGTCGCGGGTTCGAGGGACGGGGTCCCTCCGGAGGTCACCTCGTCGTAGGCCGTTCGCAGGTCCGGCAGCAGGATGCCCCACGAGACGGCGTCGACCACCAGGTGGTGGGCCACCACCGCCAACCGGCCCGGCTCGGAGGCTCCGGCATCGATCCACACGGCCCGCACCACGGTCCCCGTCGACGGGTCCAGGCCGGCGGCGGCCGTCCCGGCCTCGCGTTCGGCGATCTCATCGAGGTTCCCGGTCCCGGCCTCCACCCGTGTCACCAGTGCGGCCGCGTCCACCGTGCCCCGATCGGGCACGATCAGCCGTCCGTCGGACTCCACCCGTCCGCGCAACTGGTCGTGGACGTCCAGCACCGCTCCCAGGGCGGCCACCAGCGCGTCGCGGTCGAGGCCGGGCGGGGCGACGACGACTCGCGCCTGGGCGAAGCCGGGGCGTAGCGCGTCGGCTCCGAGGGCGCGCATCACCGGCGTCCGGGGAACCTCCCCGATGGCCGCGTCCGCGTCGGAGCGGCCCGGCCTCGTCGCCGCGGCCGCCGGCGCCAGCGCGGCCAGCCGTCCGGGGGTCCGCTGCTCGAACACCTGCCGGGGGGTGAGGGCGATTCCCTCGCGACGGGCGCGGGCGGCCACCTGCATCGACGAGATCGAGTCCCCGCCCAGCTCGAAGAAGCCGTCGTCGACCCCGACCCGTTCCAAGCCGAGGACCTCGGCGAAGACCCGGCACAGGATCCGCTCGGCCTCGGTGGCCGGCTCCCGGCCCACCGACTTCGAGGCGAAGTCCGGTGCGGGCAGGGCCTGTCGATCCACCTTCCCGTTGACCGTCAGCGGCAGCTCGTCCAGCACGATCACCGCCGCCGGAACCATGAAGTCGGGCATCGTCTCGGCGAGCCGCTCCCGCAGCCGTACCGGGTCGAGGTCCCGCCCGGCTTCGGCGACCACATAGCCGATCAGATGCTCGTCCCGGGCGGCGACCACGGCCTGGCCGACGCCGGGAATCCCGGCGAGGACCGCCTCGATCTCTCCCGGCTCCACGCGATAGCCACGGATCTTCACCTGATCGTCGGCCCGTCCGCCGAACACGAGCGTGCCCTGGTCCGTCCAGTGGGCCAGGTCACCGGTCCGGTACATCCGCTCGCCGGGGACGAGGGGATCGGCGACGAACCGCTCGGCGGTCGATGCCGCACGTCCCAGGTAGCCGCGTGCGACACCGGCCCCGGCGACGTACAGCTCGCCCTTCACGCCCTGGGGAACGGGGCGCAGGAACGCGTCGAGGACGTAGGCGCGCCGGCCCGTGAGGGGACGTCCGATCGGCAGCACCGGTCCGGTCTCGTCGCCGGGTTCGATCAGCCACCAGGTCGCGCACAGCGTCGACTCCGTCGGGCCGTAGAGATGCCGCACCCGGACGTCCGGGCACGCCCGCCGTGCGCGCTCCACCGCCGCCGGCGGCACCTCGTCCCCGCCGGTCAGCACCTCGCGAAGTCCGGCGATCGACTCCGGTGACTCCTCGGCCAGCACTCGGAAGGCCCCTGCGGTCAGGTGGGCGGCCGTGACGCCGCCCGCCACGTATCGGGCCAGGGCCTCCCCGTCCACCGCTCCCGGTTCGGCGATCACGATGCGGGCGCCCGACAGGAGCGGCACCCAGATCTCGAACAGGGAAATGTCGAAGGCGTGCGAGGCGTGCGTCAGCACGGCGTCGCCCGGCCCGACCTCCCATCCCGGTTCCCCGACCAGCCCCGCCACGTTGCCGTGCGACACCCCGACGCCCTTGGGCGTGCCCGTCGACCCCGAGGTGTACATCACGTAGGCGAGGTCGTCGGCTCCCACCTCCACCGAGGGGCGGGCGCACCGCTCCACGGCCCGCCGCGTCTGCGGATCGTCCAGGACGATCGGATCGAGCCCGCTGTCCAACACGGCCGCCCGGTTCGCGGCCCGGCACACCACCGCGGCCGGATCGGCGTCGGCCAGCATGACCTTCACCCGCTCCGCCGGGTAGGCGGGGTCCACCGGCACAAACGCCGCCCCCGCCTTCCACACCGCGAGCAGCGTCGCGATCAGGTCGGATGACCGTTCCATCATCACGGCGACCCGGTCCCCGCGCCGGATGCCCCGGCCGGCCAGGTACCCCGCGAGCCTGTCCGCCTCCCCGGCCAGCTCCCGGAACGACGTCGTCCGATCTCCGTCGGTGATCGCCGTCTCGTCTCCGCGCAGCTCCACCTGGCGATCGAACAGGGCCGGCGCCAGGCAGCCCGGCTCGACGTCGGGTGCCGTGCCCCACGCGTTGACCAGGTCGCGCTCGGCGGCGGTCGTCACGTCGACGTCGGCCACGGTGATCTCGTGGTCGGTCGTCAGCCGGCGCAGAACGCCCTGGAACCGCTCCAGGACGGAGAGGGCCGCGCCCGTGTCGAAGAGGTCCGTCAGATGGTCGAGCTTGAGGAGCATCGTGTCGCCGGGGACGGCGACCAGCGTCAGCGGATAGTGGGCGGCCTCCCTGCCCTGGTTCACCCGAATGGCGAAGGTGTCGGCGGAGTCCGGTTCACCGAGGTCGCGGGGGAAGTTCTCGAAGACGAGCAGGGTGTCGAAGACCGCGCCGGGGCCGGCAGCCTTCTGGATGTCCACCAACCCCACGTACTGGTCCGGGATGAGGGCCGACTGCCGCCTCTGCAACTCCGTCAGCATTCCGATGATCGGCGTGGCGCCGTTCAGCCGTACGCGCACGGGCACGGTGTTGAGGAACAGCCCCACCATTGCCTCCACGCCGGGCAGGTCCGCCGGGCGTGCCGACACCACCGCACCGAACACCACGTCCGTCCGGCCCGACAGCTGCGCCAGCACCAGCGCCCACGCGCCCTGCACCACCGTGTTCAGCGTCAGCCCATGGCCGCGGGCCAGGTCTTCCAGCGATCGGGTGAGGTCCTCGGGGAGCTCGACCGTGACGCTCTCCGGCATGCCGGGCGCCCGGCCCGGGTCGGCGGGCGCCACCAGGGTCGGCTCCTGCGCGCCGCGCAACTCCGCCGCCCATGCCGCCTGCGCCCGCTCGTGGTCCTGCCGGCTCAGCCAGGCGAGGTAATCCCGGTAGGACGCCACTTCCGGCAGATCCGGCCGGCCGGTGCCGGCCGCGTAAAGCGCCAACAGCTCGTTGAAGACGATGGGCAACGACCAGCCGTCCATGACCGCGTGATGGCAGGTCACCACCAGGCGGTGCCTGGCGTCGTCGAGACGGATCAACGTGAGGCGCAGCAGTGGGGCCTGCGCGACGTCGAACCCCCGCAGCCGGTCCTCCTCGGCCAGCTCCCGCACCGCCTCGTCGGGATCGTCGAGGTGGGAAAGGTCGACCATGCGCCACGGCAGGTCCACGCGGCTCGCGATGACCTGCACCGTCTCGCCCGATGCGCGCTGCCGGAAGCAGGCCCTGAGGGCGGCGTGTCGGGTGAGCAGCGCCTCCCATGCCGCGCGTAACCTCGCCGGGTCGACCGGACCCTGCAACTCCAGGATCCAGTGGCCCACGTAGATGTCGGGCCCTTCGTCGTCGTAGACCGTGTGAAACAGCAACCCTTCCTGCAGCGGCGACAGCGGCCAGATGTCCTCGATCCGCGACTGAGCCATCGATATCTCCCTCGATCCAGCAAAAGGCTTAAAGGTCGGCGCCGAACTCGGCTTCGAGTTCCTCGATCTCGTCTTGGTTCAGGTCGAGGAGGTCGAAATCGGACGCGGTGTGTCCTCCGGCGGATGAATCGCCCACCAGGCGGGCCAGGGCGGACAACGCGTCCGACCACAGCCGACCGAACCGTTCGATCTCGGCCTCCGGGAAGAGACCGGCCGGCCACCTCACCGTGAGCGTCAGTTCCGGGCCGTCCGGCATGTCCCGGATGGCCGCCTCGGCTTCCAGCGCGTGCGACGGCCTCATGTCCGGGTCCGATGCGCCGATGCCTCCGGAGCGCTGCCACTCCCGCACGTCGCCCGCGGCGGACCGGCCCAGGTAGGTGAACCCGATGCGGGGCGACGGCGAGGCCTCCAACACCGGTCCCGTTTCGCCGTTCAGATAACGCAGCAGTCCGTAGCCGAGCCCGTCGCCGGGCACCGCCCGCGACTGCTCCTTCACCGCCTTCAGCAACGCCCCGGACGCCGGATCGATCCCGCCCACGTCCAGCCGCACCGGATGCACGCTCGTGAACCGGCCCACCGTCCGGACCGGATCCATCCCCCCGACCGGCCGGCGGCCGTGACCCTCCACGTCCACCAGCACCACGTGGCCTCCGCGCCAACGCGCCACCGCGCCCGCCAGGCCTGCCAGCAGCACCTCGTGGACTCCGCAGTGGAAGGCCGCGGTGACCTGCTCCGCGAGCGCGCCCGTGCGGTCCTTGGGCAAGGTCCACGATCGGCGTCCCGCGGCCGAGCCGGTGTCGGGCTCGCCCAGCCGCGGCTCCTCTCCTTCGAGGAGCGCCGTCCACGCGGTCAGCTCCGCGACGCGTTCCGTGGAGGTCGCCTGCTCCGCCAACGCGGCCGCCCATCGCCGGAACGAGACGTCCACGGGGTCGAGGGACGGCTCCCTGCCCGCGGTGACGGCCTCACAGGCAGCCTGCAGGTCCCGGAGCAGGATCTGCCACGACATCGCGTCGACCACCAGGGGATGCGCCACCAGCACGAGCCGCCCGACACGACCGGGTCCCGCGTCCACCCACACCGCACGGGCCATCACGCCCGCGGCAGGATCCAGCCGCGCGGCCGCCTCCCGGGCACACCGCTCCGCGACGTCACCGAGGTCACCGGCGTTCGCCTCGACCCGCTCGATCAGGTGCGCGGCGTCCACCGCGCCCCTGCCGGACACGACCACCCGGGGCTGCCCGGCCTCGACGATCCGGCTCCGTAGCATGTCGTGCGCGTCGATCACCACGCTCAGCCCGGCCGCCAGCGCGTCCACCGACAGGTCGCCGGGCGCGCCGACGGTCGCCCACTGCGCGGATCCCGTCCCCCATGTCGTCATCGTCGGCGTCCAGGCCACGTCTCCCGCGCCCTCGGCCGGATCGGGCGGCCCGGCCGGCCCGCCGTCCAGGTCGAGGATCCCGGCGATTGCCGCCGGGGTTGCGTGCTCGAACACCTCGCGGGCGCCGAAGGCCATTCCGGCGCGGCGGGCCCGCGCCGCCAGCTGCATCGAGGTGATGGAGTCTCCGCCCAGCTCGAAGAAGCTGTCATCCGCGCCGACCCGTTCCAGGCCGAGAACCTCGGCGAACAGCGCGCACAGCGCCCGTTCGGCGTCGGTGGCCGGTTCCCGGTCGGTGACGCGTCCGCTGAAGTCGGGGTCCGGCAGCGCCGCCCGGTCCACCTTGCCGTTGGCCGTCACGGGCAGTGCGTCCAGGACCGTCACCGCCGCCGGCACCATGTAGCTCGGCAGCGCCCTGGCGACGTCCTCGCGCAGCCGTTCCGGGTCGATGTCGCCGCCGGACACGACGTAGCCGATCAGGCGTCCTTCACGTGCGACCACCACGGCCTGTTCGACGCCCGGCCGCGCGGCCAGCGCCGCCTCGACCTCGCCCGGCTCCACGCGGTAGCCGCGGATCTTCACCTGGTCGTCGGCCCGACCGGCGAACACCAGCTCGCCCTCGTCCGTCCAGTACGCGATGTCGCCCGTCCGGTACATGCGCTCACCGGAGGCGAACGGGTCCGCGACGAATCGTTCCGCCGTCAACCCGGGACGGTCCAGATAGCCGTGCGCCACCCCTGCGCCCGCGATGTGGAGATCGCCCGCGACGCCCGGCGGCAACGGGCGCAGGAAGGCATCCAGCACGTACAGGCGGCGGCCCGGCAGTGGGCGGCCGATCGGCAGGACCGACCCCAGCCGATCGCCGGGCTCGATCGCCTTCCCCGTCGCGCACAGGGTGGTCTCCGTCGGACCGTACGTGTGCCAGACGACCAGCTCGGGGCAGGCCCGCCGGACCCGCTCCACCTCGCCGAGCGGCACCACGTCGCCGCCCGCCGAAACGTCGCGCAGCCCCGCGAACGACTCCGGGGACTCCTGCGCCAGCGCCCGGAACTGGCCCGCCGTGAAGTTCACCGAGGTGAGGCCCTGGGCGATGTGACCGGCGAGGCGCTCCGCGTCGACCACCCCCGGCTCGGCGAGCATCACCCGCGCACCCGACACGAGCGGCACCCAGAGGTCGTACAAGGACGCGTCGAAGGTGTGCGGCGCGTGCATCAGCACGGCGTCGCCCGCTCCGACGCCCCACCCCGGGTCTCCCGCCAGGGCCGCGACGCCGCCGTGCGGGACGGCGACGCCCTTCGGTGTCCCGGTCGATCCCGACGTGTACATCACGTACGCCAGATCGTCCGCCCCGATCGGGACCAGCGAGGTCCCACCATCGACGGCGTCGTCCATCATGACGAGTTCGTGGCCCGGGGGCACGGCGGCCGCGGTCCCCGCGGAGCACACCACCGCGGCGACCGTCGCGTCGGACAGCATGAACGCGACCCGGTCCGTCGGGTAGTCCGGATCGACGGGCACGAACGCCGCTCCCGCCTTCCACACGCCGAGCCATGCCGCCGGCACCTCCGGCGAACGCTCCAGCAGGACACCGACGCGGTCGCCTCGGCGCACGCCCCGGTCCGTCAGCACCCGCGCCAGCCGGCCCGACCACGCGTCGAGTTCCGCGAACGACCAGGCCCGTCCCCCGGCCGTCATCGCCGTCGCCTCCGGGGCCTTCTCCACCTGCCGGAGGAAGAGGTCCACCGCCGATGGCGCGCCGATCGGGTCGCCCGTCTCGTTCCACCGCTCGACCACCCGCTCGCGTTCGGCGTCGCTCACCAGGTCCAGGCGGCCCACCGGCGCGCCCGGCTCAGCGATCATCTGTTCCAGCACCCGAACGAGCCCGTGGAGAGCGGCCTCGGCGACGGCGGCGTCGACCATCTCCGGCTGGTACTGCACGTCGGTCTCGATGCTCTCGCCCGGCATGACGCCCAGAGTGATCGCGTAGGGGGACGCCTGGTGGAACTCACGCAGGGTCAGGCCGAGACCGCGCGGGGACTTCGAGCCCGCCCCGGGATCGACGTAGTTCTCGAACACCACGATCGTGTCCAGGCCCGCCCCTCCGAGCTTCTGGATCTCCGGGAGCCCGAGATGGTGGTGCGCGATCAGCGCGGACTGCCGCTCTTGCAGCTCCGTCAGCGTCTCCACGACCGTTTTCCCGCCGTCCAACCGGACGCGCACCGGCACGGTGTTGATGAGCAGCCCCACCATGCCCTCCACGCCCGGCAGGTCCGCCGGGCGCCCGGAGACCGCCGCGCCGAACATCACGTCCCGGCGGCGCGCCAGTCGGGCCAGCACCAGCGCCCACGCGCCCTGCACCACCGTGTTCAGCGTCAGCCCGTGGTTGCGGGCGAACTCCACCAGGGCGGACGTGAAGGCCGGTGAATGGCGGATCACCTTGCGGACCGGCAGTTCCGGAGCCCGGCCGGGCCTTTCGGGGATGTTCAGCGCCGATCCGTCGGCGCCGGTCAGCTCCGCGCGCCAGGCCGCCCGGGCGGCGTCCTTGTCCTGCCGCCCCAGCCATGCCAGATGGTTGCGGTAGGAGACCGCCGACCGCAGACCCGACGCGACGCCGCCGGCCGCGTAGATGTCGAGGAGTTCGGACTCGAGGATCGCCCGGGACCACCCGTCCATGAGCAGGTGGTGGCTCGTCGTCACGAGGCAGTGCCGCTCCGGACCGAGCCGGATCAGCGTCAGCCGCAGCAGCGGGGGCCCGGCCAGATCGAACCTCCTGGCGCGCTCCTTCTCCGCGATCGCGGTCACCTCGGCCATCGCGTCCTCTTCGGGCAGGCCGGACACGTCGCGTTCGCTCCAGGGGAGTTTCACCTCCCGGGGAATCAACTGGACCGTCTCGCCGGACTTCCGCCGGTGGAAGGACGCCCGAAGCGCCGGGTGCCGGTCGAGGAGGGCCTGCCAAGACGTCCGGAGCCGCTCCGTGTCCAGGGGCCCGTCGATGATCTGGGTTTGCTGGATGACGTAGATGTCGGGGGCCTCGTCGTCGAAGGACGAGTGGTAGAACATCCCCTCCTGCATCGGTGACAGCGGCCAGATCTCGGCGAGCGCCGATCCGGGGGACGTGGTCGAGCTGGTCACGATTTCTCGCCTCCGCCGAAGTGCGCTGCTATTGCTTCGAAACCCTCGATCTCGTCCTGATCGAGGTCGAGAAGGTCGAAGTCGGACGCGGTGTGTCCGCCGGCGGAGGAATCGTCCGCCAGGCGGGCCAGGCCGGACAGCGTGTCCCGCCACATCCGACCGAACCGTTCGATCTCGGCCTCTTCGAAGAGGCCGGTCTGCCAACTCGCCACGAGCGTCAGTTCCGGGCCCGCCGGCATGTCCCGGACGACCGCGTCGACTTGCAGCGCGTGCGGCGGTGCCATGGCCGGGTCCAGGGAACCGCCGATGTCACCGACCTGCTGCCATTCCGCCACGTCGGTCTGCTCACCCGTGGGGAACCGGCCCATGTAGTTGAATCCGATCCGGGGTGAGGGCATGGCCTCCAGCACCGGTCGCGTCTCGGCGTTCAGATGACGCAGCAGCCCGTGGCCGAGGCCGTCCGCGGGCACTGCCCGCGACTGCTCCTTCACCGCTTTCAGCAGGTCCCCGGACGCCAGGTCGATGCCCGACAGGTCGAGTCGCACCGGATGCACGCTGGTGAACCAACCCACCGTCCGGGACAGATCCAGCCCGCCGACCGCATGACGGCCGTGACTCTCCACGTCCACCAGCACCGCGTGATCGCCGGACCAGCGCGCCACCGCCCCCGCCAAACCCGAGAGCAGCACCTCGTGGACCCCGCAGAAGAACAGCGCCGGAACCCGTCCCAGCAGCGCCGACGCCTCGGCTCCCGAGATCGCCCACGACCGGGAGTCCACGCTCCCCGTGCCCGGCTCCCGCCCGCCGATCGGCCGGGCCTCCCGGCCCAGGATCGCCTGCCACGCCGACAGTTCGCCGACCCGTTCCGTGGAGGCCGCCCATTCCTCCAGCAGGCTCGCCCACCGTCGGAACGACACCGCCGCCGGCTCCAGCGCAGGGGTCCGTCCCGCCTCGGCCGCCTCGTACGCCGCCCGCAGATCCGGAACCAGGATCCGCCAGGACACGCCGTCGACGGCCAGATGGTGCACCGCCATCACCAATCGGCCCACCCGTCCCGGCCCGGCGTCCACCCACACGACCTGCACCATGACGCCCGACTCCGGGGCCAGCCGTCCCACCGCGTCCCGCACCGCGCCTTCCACGGCCTCGTCCGACGAGCCTCCGTCAAGCCCCACCCTGCGGACCTGACCGGCCGTGTCCACCGAGCCGCGTTCACCCACGATCAGGCGTCCCCGCTCCACGCGTGCTCGCAACATGTCGTGCGTATCCACGACGGCGGCCAGCGCGGCGGCCAGGTTCCCCTCGCCCAGGTCCGCGGGCGCGCCCACCACCACCCACTGCGCGAATCCCGCACCGGTGATCCCGTCTCCCAGCGTTCTCATCACCGGCGTCCACGGCACCTCGCCCGTACCGTCGGCCGTCGCGGGCCGGAGGCGTTCCGGCAGAGGCGATTGGGCCGCCAGCCTCGCGAGGCTCTCCGGCGTCCTCAGCTCGAAGACGTCCTGCGCGGCGAGGGCCAGTCCTTCACGCCGCGCCCGCGCCACCAGTTGCATCGAGGTGATCGAGTCTCCGCCCCGCTCGAAGAAGCCGTCGTCCACGCTGACCCGCTCCAGGCCGAGCACCTCGGCGAACAGCCGGCACAGCACCCGTTCGAGCTCCGTGACCGGCTCTCGACCGACGGTCCCGGCAGTGGCATCCGGATTGGGCAGAGCGCGGCGGTCGATCTTCCCGTTCGGGGTGGTCGGCAGCGCTTCCAGCACCACCACGGCGGGCACCATGTGCTGGGGCAGCCGGGAGGCGAGGTACTCCCGCACCGCGTGCGGATCGACCTCTGCCGGCGACACATAGGCCAGCAGCCGGTCGTCCCGGACGGCGACAGCCGCTTGGGCGACCTCCGGGTGCCCGGACAGTACGGACTCGATCTCGCCGGGCTCGATCCGGAACCCACGGAGCTTCACCTGGTCATCGGCCCGGCCGGCGAACACCAGCTCACCGCGGCTCGTCAGACAGGCCAGGTCTCCCGTCCTGTACATCCGCTCGCCGGAGGCGAACGGATCGGCGACGAACCGCTCCGCCGTCAGCGCCGCACGGCCCAGGTAGCCACGGGCCAACCCGATCCCCGTCACGTACAGCTCGCCGACGATGTCCGGCGGCAACGGCCGAAGGAACGCGTCCAGCAGGTAGCAGCGGCTTCCCCCGATCGGTTCCCCGATCGGGACCACGTCCCGGCCCGCCGTCAACGGCGTGCTCATCGCGGCGCACACCGTGGCCTCGGTCGGCCCGTAGGCGTTGATCAGCCGCCGTCCCTCCGACCAGCGATCCGCGAGGCCCGGCGGGCATGCCTCCCCCGCCACCACCACCGTCTCCAGCCTCGCCGGCAGCACGTCGGCCGTGGCGAGCACCGACGGCGGGACCGTCACGTGGGTGACGTCCCACCGCTCCAGTGCCTCGGCCAGCGACACCCGCGGCGGCATGTCCCGCTCCGGCGCCATCACCAGCGTCGCCCCCGAGAGCAACGCCATCAGCACCTCCGAGATCGCGGCGTCGAAGCCCAGCGCCGCGAACTGCAGGACCCGTGACGACGGCGACACGGCGAACCGGTCGATCTGCGCCGCCGCCAGATTCCCCAGGCCCGCATGGGTGACGACGACCCCCTTGGGAGTGCCCGTCGAGCCCGACGTGTAGATCACATACGCCGCGTCGTCCGGCCCGACCGGCGGCGACACCGCATCCGGACCCGCCGAAAGATCCACTTCGTCGATCGCCACCGACCGGTCGGCGAACTCCTCGGGCACCGCGTCCCGGGTCTTCCCGTCGCACACCACCAGCACGGGATCCGCGTCTCCCAGGAGCAGTCTCACGCGCTCGGCCGGATACGCGGGATCCACCGGAACGAACGCGCCGCCGGCCAGCGACACCCCCAGCATCCCGACCACCCACCGCACCGACCGCCGCACGACGAGGCCCACCCGGGACTCCGGTCCGACCCCACGGGCCCTCAGCACGGCGGCGAGCGCCAACGCCTGTTCCCAGAGCCCCTCGAAGGTGAGCTCGCCGTCGCCGTCCACCACCGCCGGCTCGTGCGGCCGCTCCCGCACGACCCGCGCGACCAGCACCGGCAAGGACTCCCCCACCGCCGGCGCCGTATCCGAGCCGCTCGCCCGGCCCCCGGCCAGACCGGCCCGCCCCACCAACGCGGAAGGGTCGGCGGCCACCGCGCCGAGGGCGCCGACGAACCACCCCAGCACGGACTCGGCGACGGTTTCCTCGATCTGCCCGTGCCGGTAGGCGAGCTGGATCCTGAAACGGTCCCCCGGGATGATGCCGAGGGTCAGTGGGTAGTGCGTCCCCTCGACCGTGCCCAGATAGGTGAACAGGTCGGCGAAGTCCCGCGGATAGTTCTC
The DNA here is from genome assembly GCF_044762985.1 of Streptomyces sp. NPDC096339. Classification (NCBI taxonomy): domain Bacteria; kingdom Bacillati; phylum Actinomycetota; class Actinomycetes; order Kitasatosporales; family Streptomycetaceae; genus Streptomyces; species Streptomyces sp. NPDC096339. The sequence continues at coordinate 237,807 of NZ_JBIWFI010000006.1, forward strand.
GAACACCAGCAGCGTGTCGAACTTCGCGCCCGGCCCGGCCGCCTTCTGGATCTCCGGCAGTCCCAGATGCTGATGCGGGATCAGGGCCGCCTGCCGCCGCTGCAGACCGGTGAGCAGGTCGGCGACCGTCTGCCCGCCGTCCAGCGACACCCGGACCGGCACGGTGTTCATCATGAGCCCGGATATCGACTCCACTCCCGGGAGCTCTGCGGGACGGCAGGCGACCGTGGTGCCGAACACCACCTCGGTGCGCCGCTCGAGGCGGGCGAGCACCAGCGCCCACGCGCCCTGCACCACCGTGTTCAGCGTCAGCCCGTGGTCGCGGGCCACCTCCTTCAGCCTGGTGTGGAGCTCCGGCGTGAGGTGGGCGATGCGGTACTCGTATCCCGTCCCGGCGGCCGTCTTGGCGATCGACGCGTACTCGTCGAGACCGGACAACTCCGCCTGCCAGGCCTCGCGGGCCGCGTCCTTGTCCTGCCGGTCCAGCCAGGCCAGGTAGTCCCGGTACGACGCCGCGCCGATCCGCTCCGGGAGCCGGCCGCCGGCCGCATACGCCTCGGCCACCTCGTTGAGCATGACCGCCACCGACCAGCCGTCGGTCAGGATGTGGTGGTGGACGACCACCAGGCGGTACCGGTCCTCGCCGAACCTGGCCAACACCAAGCGGAACAGCGGGCCCGCGGCCAGGTCGAACCGCTGTTCCTGTTCCCGCCGGGCGAGGGCCTCGACGGCCGCGTCGGCGTCGCTCACGCCCGTGAGGTCGACCTCCCGCCAGGGCAGGACGACGTGTCCGGCGACGGCCTGGAGGGTCTTCCCCGACGCGAGCCGGACGAAGCTCACCCGGAACTCGGCGCGCCGCGCGAAGACCGCTTCCCACGCGGCACGGAGCCGGTCCACGTCCAGCGGCCCGTTCAGCTCCAGGATCCACTGCGCCTGGTAGATGTCGAGGCCCTCTTCTTCGAGGGTCGACTGGAAGAGCAGCCCCTCCTGGAGCGGGGCGAGCGGCCAGACCTCCTCCGCGCCCGGTACGGCGATCGCCAGCTCGGCCTCCTCCTCCGCGGTGAGGGCGATCAGGGGACGGACGTCGGTGGCGTCGGCGCGTGCGGGACGCGCCACGGCCGCCAACCGTGCGGGGGTCCTCTCCTCGAAGATCTGGGAGGGCGTCACCAGCAGACCGGCCTTGGCCGCGCGCGCCGCCAGCCGCATCGCGACGATCGAGTCGCCGCCCAGGGCCAGGATGCTTTCGTCGACACCGACCCGGTCCAGGCCCAACAGCTCGGCGAACAGCCCGCTCAGGACGCGCTCCGCCTCGGTGGCGGGTTCGCGACCCGCGGCGTTCGCCCCGAAGACGGGCGCGGGCAGCGCCGCCCGGTCCACCTTGCCGTTGCCGGTCAGCGGAAGCCCGTCCAGCGTGATCACGACAGCCGGGACCATGTACTCCGGCAGCGTCGCCCCGAGACGCTCACGCAGGACGTCGGGATCCGCGTCCGTCACCGCGTAGCCGATCAGGCGTCCGTCGATCGCCACCACGACGGCCTCGTGGACATCGGGCCGGGCGGTCAGCGCGGCCTCGATCTCACCCGGCTCGATCCGGAACCCGCGGATCTTCACCTGGTCGTCCGCCCTGCCCGCGAACAGCAGCTCGCCGTCGGCGGTCCACTGGGCGAGATCCCCTGTCCGGTACATCCGGCCGCCGGGTACGGACGGATCCGCCACGAACCGCTCCGCCGTCAGCGCCGCCCGGTCCAAGTAGCCGTCCGCGAGGCCGGCGCCGGAAAGGTAGAGGTCGCCGACCGTGCCCGGCGGCAGGGGTTGCAGCGCCGCGTCGAGCACCTGAGCCCTGCGGCCCGGAAGCGGACGGCCGATCGGCAGCACGGAACCCAGCGCGTCGCCCGGCTGGAGCAGGTGCCAGGTCGCGCACAGCGTCGTCTCCGTCGGCCCGTACAGGTGCCGGATCCGTGCTCGGGGGATCGCCCTTCGCACTTTCTCCACCGCGTGTGCGGGCACCACGTCGCCGCCCGTCAGCACCTCGTGGAGGCCGGCGAAGGATTCCGGCGACTCCTCCGCCAGCGCCCGGAAGCTCCCGGCGGTCAGGTGCACCTTCGTCACTCCGGCCGCGACCGCCTCCCGCAGGCGCCGGGCGTCCACCGCGCCCGGCTCGGCGATCACCACGCGGGCACCCGAGAGGAGCGGTACCCAGATCTCGAAGAGCGAGGCGTCGAAGGCGTACGGCGCGTGCATGAGGATCGCGTCACCGGGCTCCACCATCCAGCCGGGGTGCCCCGCCAGCTCCGCGACGCTCCGGTGCGGGACGGCCACTCCCTTCGGGATCCCCGTCGACCCGGAGGTGTACATCACGTACGCCAGGTCCCCCGGAGACACCGGGACCGACCACGCTTCGCCCGGACCCTCGTCCGTGACGACGATCGACTCGACCCCCTCCGGCACGCCGTCGCCCGTCGCGGCCGAGCACGCCATCAAGGACGCCCCCGAGTCCGCGACCATGAACGCCACCCGCCGCGCGGGATGGGCGGCGTCCACGGGCACGTACGCCGCTCCCGCCTTCCACACGGCGAGCAGCGTCACCACCAGGTCCGCCGAGCGTTCCATCAGGACCGCCACGCGGTCGCCGCGGCGGACGCCCCGACCGATCAACCGCCCGGCCAGCCGTCCCGCGAGCTCGTCCAGCCGCCGGTAGGTCAGAACCCGATCCCCATCGACCACGGCCACCGCGTCGGGCGTCCGCTCCACATGACGGGCGAACAGTTCCGGCACCGTCGACATGGCCAGCGCTGCGGAGTTCATCGTCCCCCTTCAGGAACCACCTGGTGGACCAAGCCGGCCCCGTTGCGTTCGGGCGCGGCCACGCCGCCGCCCGAATTGGCGAACTGCGTGTGATAGAGCTCCGCGTAGAGTCCGGCCTCGGCCAGCAGCTCCTCGTGCGTCCCGCGCTCCCGGACTCCTCCGTCGTCGATCACGACGATCTGGTCGGCCTCGCGGATCGTGGACAACCGGTGGGCGATCACCAGGGAAGTGCGGCCGCGCAGCGCGGTCTTGAGGGCCCGCTGGACGGCGGCCTCCGACTCGGAGTCCAGGTGAGCGGTGGCCTCGTCGAGCACGACGACCCAGGGCTCCTTCAACAGCAGCCTGGCGATGGCCAGTCGCTGCTTCTCGCCGCCCGACAGCCGGAAGCCGCGATCTCCCACGACGGTGTCGAGCCCCCTCGGGAGGGATTCGATCATGTCCCAGATCTGGGCCCCCTTGCACGCCTCGATCAGCTCGTCCTCGGTGGCGGCCGGACGGGCGAAGCGAAGGTTCTCCCGAATCGTGTCGTGAAAGAGGTAGGTGTCCTGGCTGACCACGCCCACCGTCTCGCGGAGCGAGTCGAAGGAGAGGTCCCGAAGGTCGTGTCCGCCGACACGGACGGTGCCGGAGGTCGGGTCGTACAGCCGGGACACCAGGTGGGTGAGAGTACTCTTCCCCGCGCCGGACGGGCCGACGAGTGCGGTGAGGGTTCCGGCGGGTGCGTGCAGGCTCACGTGGCGCAGGACCTCCTGCGGAATCTCCTCTCCCTCCCGTGCGCCGCGCACGTTCTGCTCCAGCGACGGCAGCGAGACCTCGTCCGCGCTCGGATAGCGGAACGAGACGTCCTCGAACTCGATCTCCGGGGCCGTGCTCGTGGTGAGCGGGACGGCGTCGGCGCGTTCCTCGATCAGCGGCTTCAGGTCGAGGACCTCGAAGATCCGGTCGAAGCTCACGAGGACGGTCAGTGCGTTCGACTGCATCCCGGACAGCTGGGTGATCGGTCCGAACAGCCGCCCGAGCAGGGTGGCGAGGGCGATCAGCGTGCCGAACTGGATGGTCCCGGCGAGCACGAGGCCGCCGCCGACCCCGTAGGTGAGCGCCGTGGCGAGCGAGGCCATCAGCGCCATGATGATGAAGGCCATCCGGCTGTAGACGACGACGCCCACGCCGATCCCGCGGAGCCTTTCCGCCCGTGCCTCGTACCCGGCCATCTCCTCCTTCGGACGGCCGTAGAGCTTGGAGAGCATCGCCCCCTGCACGTTGAACCGCTCCTGGAGGACGCCGGCCAGGCCGGCGGTCTCCTCCATCATCCGCCGGGTGTACCGCTGTATCAATCGCCCCACGTACACCCAGGGAACGAGGAACAGCGGGACCAGCACCAGCGTGATGACGGCGACGAGCCACGACAGGTAGAACAACTCGGCCATCACCAGGACGACCGCGACCGCGCTGGTCACCGCCATCAGCAACTGGCTGAACGCCTGCTGCGTCAGGATCAGCTCCGCGTGGAGCCGTCCGACCAACACCCCGGTCTGGGTGCGGGTGAAGAACGCGACCGGCAGCCGCTGGACGTGACCGATGGACTGGGTCCGGAGGTCGTAGCAGACCCCCTGCCCGATCCAGCCGGCGATGTAGGCGAGTGCCAGCTCCAGCAACGCGCCGAGGACGGCGAGCCCGGCGATGATCCAGGCCAGCATCGTGACGGTTCCGAAGTCGTCCTTGAGGATCCCGTCGTCGACGATCTGCTTGAGCAGCAGCGGAGTCGCCACCACGATGAGCGACTCCAGGACAGCGACGACGACGAAGAGCGCGGCCTTCCCGGTGTGCGGGCGAAGGTAGCCGAGCACTCTGCGTGACGTTCCAGGGCGGATCCTGGATGGCTCGGGATCAGCTCCGCCGGGCCTTATCGCACCCCCGATGGACGGCATCATCACCACGCGAACACCCCCCTCTCACACGACACCGAAATCAGCGGGTACATCGTGCTGATCAAGTCTCGATGTCCACAAGCGGGGTCCAAGCGAGGAATTCCGACACTTGGACACGGCCCGGGTACGACGGGGACGATCCCGGGGCCGCCGAGAGAAACGTCCGAGCGATGTCTCTCGAATAATTCCCGGAACCGGAGTGGACGGCCGTTGTCACCGCCCGCCGGCATTTCGCACATTCAGGGGAAGTCGATGCCGCCGGGACGTACGCGTTTTTCGATACGCTGACGACAGGTACCTGCTCGTACCATTGGCACATGCGTGTCTTGATCGTCGAGGACGAGCTGTACATGGCAGAGGCAATCCGCGACGGGCTGCGCCTGGAAGCGATCGCCGCGGACATCGCCGGTGACGGCGACACCGCCTTGGAGTTGCTGAGCGTCAACGCCTACGACATCGCCATCCTCGACCGCGACGTACCAGGGCCCTCCGGTGACGAGATCGCCGCACGGATCGTCGCGGCGGGATCCGGCATGCCCATCCTCATGCTCACCGCCGCCGACCGGCTCGACGACAAGGCCTCCGGGTTCGAGCTCGGTGCCGACGACTACCTCACCAAGCCGTTCGAGCTGCGTGAACTCGTCCTCAGGCTCAGGGCGCTGGACCGCAGGCGCGCGCACATGAGACCGCCCGTGCGGGAGATCGCGGGCCTGCGGCTGGACCCCTTCCGCCGCGAGGTCTACCGCGACGACCGCTACATCGCGCTCACCCGCAAACAGTTCGCCGTGCTCGAAGTGCTCGTCGCCGCCGAGGGCGGCGTCGTCAGCGCCGAGGAACTGCTGGAGCGGGCCTGGGACGAGAACGCCGACTCGTTCACCAATGCCGTGCGCATCACCGTCTCGGCTCTGCGCAAACGCCTCGGTGAACCTCAGATCATCGCCACCCTGCCCGGCATCGGATACCGGATCACCACTCCGGCGGACGGCAGGCGTGAGGGCGATGCGGGTGCGTAGAACGCCGGGCGTGAGCATCCGCCTCAAGTTCACCCTCAGCTATGCGAGCTTCGTCATGCTCGCGGGCACGCTGATGCTGGGCACGGTCTGGGTGTATCTGCTGCGCGGCCTGCCCGACGCGGCGAGCAGCCCCGCCGGGCTCGTACCCATCCGCACCATCGTGTTGCACGCCTACGCTCCGGCGACGGCCGGAGTGCTGGTGCTCCTGCTGGTGTTCGGCCTGCTGGGAGGGTGGCTGCTCGCCGGCCGCATGCTCGCCCCACTGACCCGCATCACCGACGCCACCCGCATGGCCGCGAGCGGGTCGCTCTCCCACCGGATCGAACTGGAAGGCCGCAAGGACGAGTTCCGCGAGCTGGCCGACGCCTTCGACACCATGCTCGCGCGCCTCGAAGCGCACGTCACCGAGCAGCGGAGGTTCGCGGCCAACGCCTCCCACGAGCTGCGCACCCCGCTGGCGATCACGAAGGCCCTTCTCGAAGTGGCGCTCAACGACCCGGCGCGAGACTCGGGCAAGCTGATCGGGCGCCTCCACGATGTCAACGCCAGGGCGATCGACCTCACCGAGGCGTTGCTCCTGCTCAGCCGTGCCGATCAGCGATCCTTCGCCCGGGAGCCGGTCGACCTGTCCCTCAACGTCGAGGAGGCCGTCGAGATGCTGCTTCCCTCGGCGGAGAAGCACGGCGTCGCCATCGAGGCCTCGGGCGACATCACCCCGACCATCGGCTCGCGCGCGCTCCTGCTGCAGATGACGGTCAATCTCATCCACAACGCGATCGTCCACAACCTGCCCGGTGCGGGCATCGTGTGGGTGACGACCGGCATCCATTCCGGAAGCGTGACGCTCACCGTCGAGAACACCGGCGAGATCCTCCCGGCACAGTTGGTCTCGACCCTCACCGAGCCCTTCCAGCGCGGCACCGAACGCATCCGCCACGACCACGCGGGCGTCGGCCTGGGCCTGGCCATCGTCAAGAGCATCACCGAAGCGCACGACGGAACCCTCACCGTCGCCCCGCGCCCCGGGGGCGGCCTCCATGTCACGGTGCGGCTGCCGGCCGCCCCTCCGCCGGCCCGGAACCGGCGTCCGACCTCACGTGTCCAGCCGTGAAGCGGAACTGATGGTCACCTGGCGGCTTCGTACTTCTTCATGTCCTCGACGAGGCTCTTCGGACGCATGTCGGTCCAGTTCTCCTCGATGTAGTCGGCGCAGGCCTTGCGGCTTTCCTCGCCGAACACGACCTTCCACCCCGCAGGAACGTCGGCGAAGGCCGGCCAGAGCGAATGCTGGTTCTCTTCGTTCACGAGTACCAGGAAGGACCCGTTTTCGTCATCGAAAGGGTTAGCCATGACCACTCCCATCAGTTGAACGACGACAATCCGGTGGACACGTTAACCAGGGATTCCAGGAGCGACAAGGCCGATCCGATCAGACACCGTTCGGCGATGTTCTCCGACAGTTGGACGGAGTATTTCGGTACGGATTTCCCGGCTCGGCGAAGAAGTCGACGATCGCGGAGTTCACCGCCTCGGGCCTCTCCAGGTATCCGTAGTGACCGCATCCCGGGATCTCGGTGTAGACACTGCCCGGGATGCTGTCGGCAACCTCGCGCGCGAGGTGCGGCCGGACGACCAGGTCGTCCGCGAATCCGATGACCAGGCAGGGGCAGCCGATGTTCCGGTACGTCGGGAGGAGGTTCGGAATCAGCTGTAGGCCCAGCTGTGCGCGGACGGCGGGAAGGTCCGGCATCGACATCCGGAAGATGTCGAGCCAGTCCCGCAGCCTCTCCTCGTCGTTGAGGGTGCGCGGGGACAGGTTCTGGATGGCGTGCACGTAGGCCGCGTATCGGGGCCGTGGCTTCACTCCGCTGTCGTGGATGTCGAGCTCGGCGGCCGACATCGCGGTGACCAGCGCGTCCGCCCGTCCGCAGGTGGCCATGAGGACCGCCTGCCGGACGAGTTCGGGCCGGGTGACGAGCAGCTCCTGGACGACGATCGCGCCCAGGGAGAAGCCCACGACGCGGCACGGACCCGTTCCGAGGTGCTCGATGAGACCGGCCACGTCGGCCGCCATGTCGGCCAGGGTGAAACCTTCCGGGCACAGGTCGGTCGGCGGGATGCCCCGGTTGTCGAGCGTGATCACCCGGTGCCCCGCCGCCTTCAGCGCGGGCACCTGATGGGTGCGCCAGACCCGGCCCGGTGCCCCGGTGCCGGTAACCATGATCACCGGCTCGCCGGCGCCGTGGTCCTCGTAACTCAGATTGATCCCGTTGATCCGAACGACCGGCATGGAGTCATCCCTTCGTCTGCCGGAGAACGTGACGGTCAGGCCTTGCTCGTCGATGGCGGTCGCCATCTCCGCGGCCCGGCTCCACGGGGCCGCCGGCAGGGCGCGAGGTCGGACGGCGAAAGGGACCGGGCCCGCCGGCGTGCGGGGGATTCAGCCGGCGGGCCCGGTGCTCAGTGGCCCGACCACACGGGGTCGCGCTTCTCCGCGAACGCCTTGGCCCCTTCGGCCGCGTCAGCGCTGCGTCTGCGGCGTTCCTCCCAGACGTACTCGGCTGTGAACGCCTGCTCCAGAGGCATGTCCACGGACTTGAGAGCGGCTTCCTTGATGGCCCGGACCGACAGCGGGGCGCTGCCGACGAGGTCGCTCGTCCATTGCTCGACGCATGCGTCGAGCTGTTCGACCCCGACGACCTCGTTGACCAGCCCGTGCTGCAGGGCCGTCCCGGCGCTCAGCCGCCGGCCGGTCAGCAGATACCCCATGGCGATCTTCTGGGGCAGCTGCCTGGCCAGCCGGAACGCACCGCCCGCCCCCGGTACGAGACCGAGCCGCACCTCCGGCAGGCCGAAGACCGCCTGGTGCGAGGCGATGACGATGTCGCAGGCCAGGGCGAGCTCGAAGCCGCCGCCCAGCGCATACCCGTGGACGCGCGCGACCACGGGTTTGGACAGGGTGAACCGGTCGGTGAGCCGCGGCCAGCCAGGCTGTCCCCGGCTGCCGAAGGTCGTCGGGGGCGCACCCCGCTCGCCGAGGCGGGCCCGCTCCTTCAGATCCTGCCCGACGGAGAAGGCACGGTCGCCCGCTCCGGTCAGCACCGCGACCCTCACCTCGTCGTCGGCCTCGACGTCGTCCCAGATCTCACCGAGTTCCTCGTGCATGCGCAGGTCCATCGCGTTGAGCACATCGGGACGGTCGAGGGTGACGTGGGCGACGTGGTCCTTCTTCTCGTAGCGCACCCGTGTACGGTCGCCGGTCATACGGGCCTCGCCCCGAACCGGCCGACCTTGTCGATCACGTCCTCGCCGTAGAGCCGCAGGGCCTGCTGGAGCGCGAACTCCGCCATGTAGGCGCGGAACTCGTCCACCGGCTCCTCGGCGAGGTTCAGCATCCGGCGGTTGGCCGACACCGCGTCACCGTCGAGTCGTGTCAGGGCCCGCTCGACGGCCGCGTCCAGTTCGTGCGGCTCCACGATCTCGTCGGCCAGCAGCCGGGCGTCTGGCTCGGTCGCCCAGATCCTGCGGCCGCCGAGGATGACCTGACGGGCCAGACGCGGTCCGGCGTACCGGCTGAACCGGAAATTGGCGACCCCGGGGATGATGCCCTCCTTCGCCGCGGGCAGGCTGAAGTAGGCGTCGGACGCGGCGAGGACGTGGTCGAACACGAGCAGCAGCTGGGTTCCGCCGCCGATGGCGAAGCCGTCCACGGCGGCGGCCCAGGGCTTCTCGACGTGGGGGGAGTGCCATCGGCCGGGATCGTCGACGAGCACCCCCCGGACGATCTTGTGGATGTAGCCGAGTTCGCGCCGCAGCAGGAAGTCGACCAGCGAGATGTCGCCCGAGCCGAGGTCCTTGAGGTTGATACCCGCGCTGAACACCCGCCTGCCCCGGTACCGGGGGTGGCTCATCTCCCCGCCGCGCAGCAGCCCCACCCGGACGTCCGGGTCGAGCAGGGCGAGGTCGACGGCGGTCTCCATGTCGTCGACCTGCTGGTTGTCCTCGGCGTTGAGGCACTCGTCCCGGCACATCGTCAGCCGCGCGACACCGTCACGGCGTTCCAGCCGCACCGCCTCCATCTCCACGACTCCGGTGCGCCGGAACTCCGGGAGCAACCGCAGCGCACGGGGGGTGGGCCGGAGCATCGCGTCGAGCAGATGCGGGCCCGCCGTGGCGGAGCGCAGGACCGCCCGGAGGAAGATGCCCTGGTCGATCTCGTGCCCTTCCTTGTCGGCCTGCGGCCGGCTCCGCTCGGAGGCGAGCTGCTCGTCCGAGGGGAGCAGTCCGGGAAAGGCCCGTGCCCCGGCCTCGACGAGCTCCGCGAGCCGCAGGCTCACGGAGCGGCCCTCGGTGAGCCGGTCGTACACCTCGTCCACGTACGCGTCCAGGAACCGGGTGCGCAGCGCGCGGGCCGCGTCCTTGGCCGCGGCCGCCTCGGCCCGCTGCTCCGGTGTGCGCGCGCTCGGCCTCGGCAGGGATGCCAGGACCTTCTCGACGTGCCCGGCGGCCTCGGTCAGGCCCGGCCGGAGGGCGGGGGCCTCCTCGTGTCCCGCCGGGGCCTGCGTCAAGACGCCTCCTCTTCGGCGGTTCGCCGCAGCTCACGGTCGCAGGCCGCGAGGTGCTGGCCGAGCGCCTCCTCGAAGCTCGTCGAGACCGCGTCGAACAGGAGCCGGCGCCGGACGGCCAGTTCCTTGCCGGACAGCCCATCGGCGATCTCCGCCGCGGCCGCGGCTGCCCCGGCCGTGTCCTCGGCCAGCTCGTCGACGATTCCCAGGGCCAGCGCCCGGGCCGCGGGGATCGGGGCGCCGAACAGCACTGCCCGGCGGACCCCCGCGGCACCTGCCTGCTGCGCCAGACGGTGAACGGCCATACCGGGCCAGGTGGCTCCGCCCTCGAGCGCGACCACCAGCCGTGTGCCTGGTGTGGCGATACGGAGATCGGCGGCCAGGAACGCGTCGAGGGCCGGTCCGCCGCAGTCGCCGGACGCCGTGGCGACCGTTGCCATGGGCAGCCGCTCCAGACGGCGCAGTACCCGTTCCCACTTGGTGACCAGACCGACCGTCAGACCGCTGGTCCAGTCGGGCTTCGGGGTGCCCGTGACGTGCACGGTCACCACCCCGGATCCGGGCCGGTCCTCGGCCCGGTCGCACACCTCGTCCAGCGCCTTGACGGTCGCCGCCGACAGCGGCTCGGTCCCGTCGATCGTCAGTGTGAGCATGTCTCCGTGTCGCTCCCCCGCGGTCACCACTGGACCAGCGCCGTCTCTATCGTGGAACCCGGTCCCATGGTCATCAGCACTCCGTACTCGCCGGGCCGGGTGGCCCGTTCGTCGAGGAGCCTCTCGTAGGAGAAGAGGAAGGAGCCGCTGGAGACGTTTCCGTAGTCGCGCAGCACGCCGACGGTGTGCCGCAGATCGTGACGGGTCAGCCCGAGGTTGACGGTCACGGCGTCGATCACCTTCTTGCCGCCGGAGTGCACCAGCCAGTGCGCGATGTCGCTCCTGCGCAGTCCCGTCCCCTCCAGCAGCCGGTCGACGACGATCTCGGCGTGCGCGCCGACCACGTACGGGATCTGCGGGTCGAGGAAGAAGCTGAACCGCCCCTGCGTCCTGTCCCAGTCGTAGCGCATGGCGTCGACGGCCTCGGGAATGATGCAGCTCGCGAACTTCAGTATGCGCGGGCCCTCGGACACGGCGGATGCGTCGTCCTCCCCGCCCGCGACGAGGGCGATGGCCCCCGAGCCGTCGCCGAACAGGCTGTTGACGACCGCGGTACGCATCGTCGAGTCCATCGCGTAGGCGGCGGAGCATGCCTCGGCGCACAGCACGACGGCGAGTTCGCCGGGGTGCGCGGCGGCCCAGCCGGCCACTACGTTGAGGGCGTTCAGGCCCGCGTTGCAGCCCATGCCGACGATGTCGGACCGGCTGCAGTGGCGGTCGATGCCCAGTTCGCGGATCATCAGCGCGCTGAGGCCGGGGGTGAGGAACCCGGTGGAGGTGACGCAGCACAGGTGGCGCAGATCGGAGAGCTGGGCGCCGGCCCGCTTCAGGCAGGTCTGCAGGGCCTCGGAACCCATGGCGGCGGCCAGTGCCTTGTGCTTGTCGAGAAGGTCCCCCTGCTGCTCGGGGTGACGGATGCCCTCGTCGTCCTCTTCGGGCAGTGAGAGGTAGCGCCGCTCGATGGCGCTGTTGGAGAAGAGCGAGCGGATCCTCGGATCGGTGATGTCGAACGCGTCGAGGACTTCCTGCTGGGTGTACGACGTCGAGGTCGTGGCCGTGCCCACTCCGACGATCCTCGGAAACGCGGGCGTCCGCCCGCCCGACAAGAGCTCGTTCCCCAGGTTCTCCGGCGTCCGCACCGGGGATTCGATATTGATGGTCATCGGAAAGTCCACCCCCACATGCGCGGCTTGCTCCGCAGTCGTTTCGTGGTCGTGTTGCCTTTCACCGCTCTCACCTTTCTCTCTTAGGACGCCGCACTTTCGGACTCGACGAAACGCGCGAACCGCGCCACGCCCTGCTCGATTTCGGTGGGCGTCAGATAACTGGTGGACAACCGGATGACGTTGTGGCCGCCACCTTCCGGATAGAAGTACGACATCGGTGTCCAGATGACACCGAATTCCTGTGCGGACCTGGTCAGCGCCGCGTTGTCCGCGCGGAAGGGGACGTGCACGGTGAGGAAGAAGCCTCCGGTGGGCTCGTTCCAACGCACACCCAGCTCCGCGCGGCGGCCGGCTGGCAGTTGTGCGTCCAGGTTCCGGAGCGTGGCCTTCAGCGCGTCGCCGTAGTAGGCGGCGGCCCGGGTGTTCAGCTCCGAGATCCTTCCTCGCGAGGCCAGCAGCGCGCCGGCGACGGCGGCCTGACCGAGCGAGGAGGTGTTCACGGTCACCATGCTCTTGATCTTGGCCAGCTCGTCCGCGAGCAGAGTGGTCCGCCCGGAGTCGTCCACCACCCGCTGGTCGGCGACGGCGAAGCCGACCCGGGCGCCGGGGAAGATCGTCTTGGAGAAGGAGCCGAGGTGGACGACCCTGCGCTCACGGTCGAGCGACTTCAGGGTAGGGAGCGGCGAGCCGGGGCTCACCCTGCGATAGGGGCTGTCCTCGACGATCAGGATGTCGTGGCGCGCCGCGAGTTCGAGGAGGTCGGCGCGGGTCTGCCGGTCCATGGTGGTCCCGGACGGGTTGGAGTGGTCGGGGACCACGTAGAAGGCCCGGGGCCGCCTCCCGAGCTCCCGCTCGTCCAGGATCGCCCTCTCGAGATCCGCGCAGGAGAACCCGTCCTCGCGCTCCTCGACCGCCCGCACCCGGATGTCCAGCAGCCGGGCCGCGCCCGTGATCCCCACGTAACAGGGGCTGGCGACCAGGAACACGTCGTCGGGGCCGGCGACGAGCGCGCGCAGCACCAGCAGCATGGCTTCCTGGGCGCCGACGGTCACCACGATCGACTCGGCCGGGACGTCGATGTCCTCGTCGGCCCGGAGCGAGTCGGCGATGATCTCGCGGATCTGACCCGCGGTGGGACCGTACTGGTACATCGCGGTGCGGATGTCCTGCGCCGAGGCGCCCTGCTCGACCAGGTGGTCCAGGTACCGGCGGATCTGGGTGAAGATCTGCTCGCTGTCGAAGAACCCGTCGTAGGGGCGGCCGGGCGCGAAGGAGATCGCGTCCGGATAACGATGGGTGACCTCGTTGAGGAAGTTCATCGTGTCCAGCACCGGATCGGACACGCTGGCGTGCAGATCGGACTTCCGCAGTACGGGACTCTCCATGGCCGAGCCCGACCCGGCGAGGAAATCCGACAGAACGGTCTCAAAAGCGCTCTGCGCCGTGCAGGCATAGTCTTCGACGCGCCGTCCGGCCATGGATTCCCCCATACGGCATAGGTTGAGGAATAACTATTTCCGCCGGCCAGGATCACACGCGTTCCTGTGAATCGCCAACACCGTCCAACCTTCCGGAATACACACTTGGACATGACGTGCGGGGCGCTACGATTTTCTTCCCATCGGCCATTCAGGAACGCCGGAGGTCCAATCGGCTGCGCACATTCAGCTTGCGATAGATTTTGGTGAGATGCTGTTCGACGGTGCTCACCGTGATGAAGAGCTTGCCGGCGATCTCACGATTTGTTCTCCCCGAGGCCGCGAGCGCGGCGACCCTGCGTTCGGCGTCGGTGAGTTCGGCCCGCGCGGACGCCGGCTCCTTCCCTCCGGATTCGGCCCCCTCGGGATCTTCGTCGGGGGAAGGCGTCGGCCGGTCCTGCCCGCCCGCGGCCGTCCGCGCCGCCTCCAGCTCGGCCTGTGCGTGGGCCAGCTCCAGACGGTCGCCGCACGCCGCGAGGATCCGTACGGCCTCCTGGAGCAACGGCGCCCGGTCCCGCACCTCGCTTGCGGCCGCCAGGCGGCGCAGAGCGATCCCCCGGGCCCTGGAGTGTCCACCGCCCAGCTGGGACAGCTGTTCCTCGATCAGCTCTCCCGCCTCGCGGGCCCTGCCCAGGGCGACGAGCGCGGCGGCGGCATCACTGCGCCAGTCCGCCAGATCGGGCGAGTCCAGCCGCCATCTCGCCATCAGGTCACCGCACGACCGGAAGTTCGTCAGTGCGGTGTGCGGGTGTCCCAGGGCCAGGTGATAGCGGCCGAACGCCTGGAGATAGGGCAGTGCGAAGGGGGTGTCGAACATGACCGGCGGCACCGGAAGGTTGAGATACGACATCACCGTGTCGAAGTCACCGAGCTCGGTCGCCACCCGCACCGCCAGCGACAGCGGGAGGCCCACCACGACGCCCCAGGCCGAGGGTGCGACGAGCTCCAGCGCGATCCGCGCGGACTCCCCCGCCTCCACGAGCTCGCCGCGGCGCAGGGCCACCGCCGACCTGATGGTCTCCAACAACGCGCGCCGCACGGGCACACGCCCGATCCAGGGCTCTTGGAGCAACCGCTCGGTCCAGAACACCGCATCGTCCAGCCGGTCCGTCTGGATCAGCACGATCAGCGCGAGCAGAGTGCAGGCCAGGGGGCTGTCCGCTCGGGTGCTGTGCAGCACCTGATCGGCGCCCCGGATCTCCTCGCCGTCCTGGGCCAGACTCGCCAGCAGGCTGCGGAAGCCCGGCGCGGGCTCCGGACCGGAACGGAGCGACGGGACGTCGGCCCCGGCCCCCGCCGCGTCGCGCACCCGTCCCGGGCGACAGAAGGCCAACCACAAGCGGGTGATCAGGAGGTCCGACGGTGCGGCGCCGGCCGGCGAATGGCCGACGGCCCGGACCGCATTGGCCTCGATCGTCCTCAGGAGCGCCTCGGCGCGGTCGAACTCGCCCCGCCAGAGCAGGTGCTTGACCGGGACTGCCGCTTCCTCGCCGGTGAGCAGCCCGGCCCGCACCAGGTGGTGCAGGTGGCGCAGGTGCCGCCCGGCCTTGTCCGGGTCGAAGTGCCACTGGGCGTCGGCGAGCGCCGCGGTGATCTGCGCCTTCTGTCCCGCGTCGGCGCAGATGCCCAGCGCATGGCGCAGGTACTTGACCGACGTCTGGGCCTCGCCCGAGGCCATGGCCTCGCGGGCCGCTTCCCGGAGGATGTCGACATGCCAGGGGATCGTGTCGGAGTCTTGTGCGGCGATGAGCTGTTCGGCGACCGCCACTGCCGACGCCCCGCACTTGTACAGCAGTTCGGCGGCCCGACGGTGCATCGCCGAGAGCTCCTCGGCCGGGATGTCGGCCAGGACGGCCAACTGTGCGCGTTCGTGGCGGAACCGCATGGACGTGAGCAGGCCGGCCGCGGTCAGGTCCGCGATGCTCCAGCGCGCCGATCTGGCGTCGCCCCGGAGGAAGTCTCCGAGCAGTGAGGGCGTGGCCGACTCCCCGAGCACCGCCAGGACGCGGGCGACCGCGCGCATCGACGGATCGCCCCGGTGCAGGCACAGCAGAACGGCCCGGCGGAAGGACTCGCCCGGCTCCGGCCCGTCCCGCCTCGTCCCGGCCTGTAAGTGGTCCTCGATCAGGGCGTCCAGCAGCAGCGGATTGCCTCCGCTGACGCCGGCCCAGGCCTCCACGGCATCCCGGGTGGGCTCCACGCCGAGGCGCTCGGTGAGCTGTTCGGCGACCCCGGTCACCGTCAGCGGCGCCATCCTGATCTGGTGGCAGTAGTGAAGGTGCAGGGTCTCCGCGTGGAGCGTGGCCAGCTCACGGTCGTGGCCCCGGCTCTCGTTCATCACGATCATGACGGCCGAGGAATCGATCCGGCGGATGAGATAGCGCAGACACTGGAGCGACGGCTCGTCCGCGAAGTGCACGTCCTCGATGCCGATGACGAGCGGCTGCTCCCCGGCGTACTCGCAGACGGTCCGGCAGAACCGCTGCAGCACGGCGACAGGGGCCCGTCCGGCCCCCTGGGAGCGTTTGCCGGAGACCGTGACGCCGCCGGACTCGGCCGCGAACGGGCCGATGGCCATCCCGGCCGCGCGCATCGCCGTCACCATCTGGTCGGCCAGGCCGAACGGATGGAGCTGCTCGCTGGCCGAGGCCGTCACCGAGAGGTACACCGCCCCCTGCTCGACGGCGCGCTCGGCGAATCTGCTCAGCAGCGCCGTCTTTCCGCACCCCACGGGGCCGTTGGTGAAAACTACGACACCTCTACCACGCGCGCACCCGGCGTACAGCCGGTCGAGCAGACGCAGTTCAACATCTCTCTCGCTGAGCTTCACCGATACCCCCGTACCCTGTGTTCACTCTCCGGCTTGAATTTACCCTTTTTGCCCGGCCCAGGCCGAAGGCGGGCTCCCGAAGTGGTCACACAGCTGGGAGGTTTGGCCGATTTCGAAGGGCGATGGCCGATCCAATCCCCACAAACCTCCTCCGCCCACCGCTGTTCGCCGCGAGTGCGCCTATCCGGCGGCCGCGACGCCCGAGCGGCTGTCCTCCTCGCACACGGCGTCCCATCCCGCGGCCTCGAGCTCGGCCTTCACCAGGCCGGCCGACTCCGAGGGGACCTCGATGCGTACGGCGAGCAGCCCCTCCTCCTCGGCGGCGACGGCGGCGTCATCGGCGGTGACACCGTGTCCGGCGACGGCGGCCAGCAGCCGGGAGAGCTCCCCGGGGCGGTCCAGGACGGACACCCGGACCCGGGCGCCGTCGCCCGGCACGCCCGCGGTGAGCGGCGGTATGCCGGCCACACCCTCGATGCCCCGGTCGAGCAGGTCCACCATCGCCCGCATGCCGTTGGCGCGCTCCATGCCGTCCGGCTCGACGAGCTGGTCCAGTGCCGACACCAGCCGGGACAGATCGGCGTGCAGGTCCTTCACGAGGCCGACGACGGCGTCGGCGTTGGATTGCAGGATGTCGCTCCACAGCCGGGAGTCGCCGCGGGCGATCCGGGTGACGTCGCGCAGCCCCTGGCCGGCGAACCGGCGCATCTCGTCCGGGGCGTCCCGAAGCCGTGCCGCCATCAGACTGGCCACCAGGTGCGGGACATGGGAGGTGAGCGCCACTGCCTCGTCATGGGCCCGGCTCTGCGTCACGACGGGGACCCCGCCGCACAGGGCCACCAGTTCCCGGGCCCGGTGCATGGCCGTGCCCGACGTCCGCGGGGACGGGGTGAGCGCCCAGGGGCGGCCGTGGAACAGATCGGCGCGGGCCGCCAGCGGCCCCGACCGCTCCCGTCCGGCCATCGGATGCCCGCCGACGTAGCGGGACGGATCGGGGGCGTGTCTCATCACCACCCGTTCCGCTTCGGCCTTCACGCTCGCCACATCGGTGTAGCTGTGGGCCAGCTCGCGCCCTTGCAGCTCGATGAGCAGGTGGCCGACCTTGCTGGGCGGTACCGCGAGCACGGCCAAGTCCACCGGTTCGTCCGGGAGTTCCACCCGCCCGGCGCCGAGCGCCGCAGCGGTCCGGGCGGCCGTGGGGTCCCGGTCGGACAGGAAAACCGTCACCCCCTGCCGGCTCGCCGCGAGCGCGATCGACGTACCGATTAACCCCGTGCCGATGACGGCCATGGCTCGGATCACGAAACATCACCCCATTCGAAAGGCCTTCGACCAT
This sequence comes from Streptomyces sp. NPDC096339, assembly GCF_044762985.1. Classification (NCBI taxonomy): domain Bacteria; kingdom Bacillati; phylum Actinomycetota; class Actinomycetes; order Kitasatosporales; family Streptomycetaceae; genus Streptomyces; species Streptomyces sp. NPDC096339. The sequence continues at coordinate 255,581 of NZ_JBIWFI010000006.1, forward strand.
AGCCCGAAACGGCCGCCGAGTTCATGTGCCCAGCCAGGGTTCCGGGTATAGACAACTGCGGCCGTAGCCAAATTCGCAATCAGGGCGCTAGGGTCCTGGAAACCCATTTCCCTTTCCTGGCTGGGGGTCGCTCATGACGGATTTATCGAAAACCTCGATTCCGCTCGGAGATCTCTCCGTCGACTACATCGAGATGTACGTCGAAGACCTCGACAGGGCGATATCGGAGTGGACCGGGAAGTACGCCTTCACCGTGGTCGGCACCGGCGAGTCCGCCGAGCACCGCAGTACCGCCCTGCGCCACGGGCGGATCACGCTGGTGCTCACCCAGGCGACCTCCGACCGCCATCCGGCGTCCGCGTACGTACTCTCCCACGGTGACGGTGTCGCCGATATCGCCCTGCGCACGGTGGACGTGGACGCGGACTTCCGCGCCGCGGTCGCCGCCGGTGCACGCGTCCACCGGCAGCCCGCCCGGCACACGGGCAACGGTCCCGCCGTCACGGCGGCGATCCACGGCTTCGGAGACGTCATCCACACGCTGGTCCAGCGTGATCCCGAGGACGGGCCGGGGCTGCCCGCCGGCTTCGTTCCGACGCCGCACCCGACGGACCACCGGACCGGCGACGTGGGGCTGCTCGAGATCGACCACATCGCGGTCTGCCTCAACAGCGGCGAACTCGACCCCACCGTCGAGTTCTACACGGCGGCCCTCGGCTTTCGGCACATCTTCGAGGAGCGCATCGTCGTCGGCACCCAGGCGATGGAGTCGAAGGTGGTGCAGAGCCCTTCCGGCGGGGTGACCCTGACGCTCATCCAGCCCGATCTCTCGGCCGACCCGGGTCAGATCGACGAATTCCTCAAGGGCCACCAGGGATCCGGCGTCCAGCACCTGGCGTTCTCCTCGCAGGAGGCGGTCCGCTCGGTACGGGCCCTGGCCGACCGCGGTGTCGCCTTCCTCACCACCCCTTCCGCCTACTACGAGCTGCTCGGCAAGCGGATCGAGCTGCCCGGGGAGCGGCTGGAGGACCTGCGTACGACGAACGTGCTCGCCGACGAGGACCACGGCGGACAGCTGTTCCAGATCTTCACGGCCTCGACCCACCCGCGGCACACCCTGTTCTTCGAGGTCATCGAACGGCAGGGGGCCAGGACCTTCGGCAGTGCCAACATCAAGGCGCTGTACGAGGCCGTGGAGCTGGAGAGGGCGGGGCAGCGTGGGCTCCGGAGGTGACCTCGCGGTCGATGCGGCGCACTGCCTGGCCGACATCGAACGCGCCGCCGCCTCGGTCCTGCCGGACGACATCCGGGACTTCGTCGCCGGCGGCAGCGGCGGCGAGACCACGCTCGACGCCAACCGCTCGGCCCTGGACCGGGTGTTCCTCGTCCCCCGTGTGCTCAGGGACGTCTCGGGGTGCACGACCGACGCCACCCTCCTCGGCAGGCCCGTCGGCATGCCGGTGGCGGTCGCACCCGTGGCCTACCACCGGCTGGTCCACCCCGACGGGGAACTGGCCACCGCCCGTGCGGCCAAGGCGGCGGGCGTGCCGTTCACCGCGAGCACACTGAGCAGCGTCCCCGTCGAGGAGATCACCGCGATCGGTGGATCCGTCTGGTTCCAGCTCTACTGGCTGCGAGAGGGCGCACGCTCGCTGGAGCTCGTACGCCGGGCCGAGGACGCCGGCTGCGAGGCGATCGTGCTCACCGTCGACGTGCCCTGGATGGGCTCCAGACTGAGGGACGTACGCAACCGGTTCGCGCTCCCCGGCCACGTACGGGCCGCCCACATCACCACCGGGCCGACACCGCACCGAGCGGCGGCCGGAGCCTCCGCGGTGGCCGTGCACACCCGCGAGACCTTCTCCTCGGCGCTGACCTGGTCGACCGTCGAGGCGCTGCGCGAGCGGACCCGGCTTCCTCTGGTGCTGAAGGGGGTTCTCGCGCCCGAGGACGCCCTGCGAGCGGCCGAGTCCGGAGTCGACGCCGTCGTGGTCTCCAACCACGGAGGCCGCCAGCTCGACGGCGCGGTCCCCAGCATCGACGCCCTCCCGGAGGTGGTGCGGGCCGTCGGCGGGAGCTGCGAAGTCCTGCTGGACAGCGGCATCCGCAGCGGAACGGACGTGCTCAGGGCCCTGGCCCTGGGCGCCGGCGGTGTCCTGGTCGGCCGTCCGGTCATCTGGGGCCTGGCCGCGGCCGGGGAGGCCGGCGTCGGCCGGGTACTCGACCTACTCGCCGGTGAACTCCGCGACGCCCTGGGCCTGTCGGGCTGCGACGGCGTGGCGGCGGCCGGACGCCTGCGCACCACGGGCCTGCCCGGAGGCCCACGACCAGCCGCCCCGCTCACCCAAGCCGACACCTGACCCCACTCCCCCACACCCCCCACACCCCCCACACCCCCCACAACACGAAAAGGCCCTGGTCCCCCGCCCTTCGGCGGGGGACCAGGGCCTTTCACATGGAGGAGGCCGCGGCACCCGACACGTCCAACCGTTCGACTTCGATGCTCGGACACTCAGGCAGAAAAGGGCCATCACCCGATCTGCGCCACGTCCTCCTTGACCCGGATCGCGAAGTCCGCCCAGAGATCGGCGAACTGCCGTGCGAGGTCGACAACGATGTCGCTGCAGTGCGGCGGGACGCTGTTGATGATCGCTTCCCACTCCTCCTTGCGGAGCGCGTGCAGGGTGAGCAGACGCAGCAGATTGCGTCCGGTCTCCGTGAAGCGCAGTGCCGGATCCGCCTTCAGCCGCTTCACGAGAGCGGCACGATCGGCGGCGAACGCCGACGGGGGCCGGGGAGACGGCTGGGCAAGCCCCAGAGCGCCGTACTCCTTGCGCCGGCCCATGGTGCCTGCCGCACCGGCCTCCCGCTGCTGCCTGCGCTGCCGGGGCAGCAGATCCTCGCCGTTGCGCATCCGGTTGCGCACGTCCCGTGCCGTTTCGGGGGAGATCCCCGCCGCACGGGCGACCTGGCGCAGCGACAGATCCGGGTTCTCGGCGAGCAGTTCACCGGCGAGTATGCGTCCCGCGCTCCCGTCGAGGGGCCGGAACCTGCCGTCCTGGCCGATCCGCCTGTCCTGCGGCCCCGGTTCAAGGACGGTCTTCCTGCGAATGCCCCCCACCGTCCCCGGAGAGATGCCGGTGACCGAGGCCACCTTCCGGTCGGACCACTGCGGGTGCGAGGCGATGATCCGCTCGGCGGCGCGCTTGCGATCGGCCAGGGCGAGCGGCAGGCCATGGGTGACGTTCAGCTTCACCGCGAGCACGAACGCCTCGGCCTCGTCACCGTCGAAGAACCTGACGGCGATCTTCTGCTCACCCTGGAGCCTGGCCACCCTCAGCCGGTGGAATCCGTCGATCACCCGCATCGTCGGCCGGTGCACGGTGATCGGTGGAAGCCTGTTCTGCGCCGCCGCCAGGGCCTGCACGTGCTCGGGCCTCTCGCCGGCGAGCCGCGGCGACTCGGACAGCCTCAGCGAGCTCAGCTCGACTTCCACCACGGGCTGCTGATTGATTTCCTCTTCTTCCGGCACCACCCCAGCTCCTAAGAACTCGCGACTGCGCATTGGGTCCCCGATAACCGCAGGAAGGCTCTCCCACCGCCTCCCCAGCCACACATTTCCTTCAATTGCGGGAACCAACCCGTCTTCAATGCCCTCGACTCCTCTACACGGTTGCGGAGCAGAACATCTGAGCGGCGGAATTGTGCATCCGACAGACAGCCGTGAAGTTAGCATTCGCCGTTTGCGAGCTGTAACCCCTGCCACCCCCTACCGCCCCCCTACACCCCTACCCCATAGGGGTGGGCACCCCCAACAGCGCCAATACCCCATCCGACACCTCGACGTCAAGACCGCACCGACCCCAAGTCGCTCTTCACGACCCGCCTCCCCAGGTGCGCCCGTTCCCGTTGAATGGGAGCCATGAGCAACGCACTGGGTTTCGGAAGGGAAGATCTGCGCCGCCTGGCTGGGTCTCGGTCGTTCGAGCGCGGCCTCGGATACCTGCCCCGTGTGTCCAGTCTGGAGATCGGAGAGAGCTCGATCACCGCGACCGTCGACGGCACGGACGCCTACGAGGTCGAACTGACGGAGCACGAAGACGACCTCGCCGGGTGGTGCGCCTGCCCATACGGCCAGGAAGGCAACTTCTGCAAGCACTGCGTGGCAGTGGGCCTGGCCGTCCTCCAGCAGTCGGAGTCGGTACCAAAGCGCCGCGCAGCCGCCGCATCCCGCGGCCGCCGGCTCACCACCTGGCTGGAGACCCTCAGCCGTGACGAACTCCTGGCCCTGGTCAAGGAGCACATCGCAGCCGACCGCGACCTGCGCCGTCGACTGGAACTGCGGGCGTCCACCGCCGGCGACGATCCCGGCGTCGTACGGGAGCGCATCCTTGCCCTGCTCGACACGCGACCCTTCGCCCGGTACGGCTACGTCGAGTACGCGGACGCCCGCCCCTACGGGCTCCAGGCGGCGGAGGCGGTCTCCGCACTGAGCACACTGACGGAGACCGGGAGGGCAACGGAAGCCGTCGAGCTGGCACGGTCCGCGATCGAAGCCCTTACCCGCACGTACGGCGAGATCGACGACTCGGACGGGATCATCGGCGACGTGGCGGCCGGGCTGGCCGCAGCCCACCTCGAAGCATGCGTGGTAGCCCACCCCGATCCGGCCCAGACCGCCGACTGGCTGGTGGATCACCTCCTGAGCGACCTCGGCCACGCCACGGACATCCCCCTGTCCGCATACACGGACGTCCTGAAGACAACCGGCTTGACACGGGCACACGAACAGGCCGCGGCAGCCCTGCGCGAGAACCCCAAAAACTGGGCAGCGAAAGACCTCATGGACCAACTCCTTCGCATGGAGGGCAGTGTGGACGCACTGATCGCCCTCCACGCCGCGGACCTGGCCACATCGGGCGCCACGCACCTGCTGATCGCCCAGGAGTTGGAGCGGGCCGGCCGCCCGGCCGAAGCCCTGGACTGGGCGGAACGCGGCCTCCGCGAGGCCGAACCCGACCACGGCCCGCATCCCCACTTGGTGGATTTCGCGTGCGAGCGCCACACCCGGGCCGACCGCCCGGCCGAAGTCGTGCGGATCCGCCGCGAGGTGCTACTCCGCCGCCGCTCCCTGACCGCGTACCAACACCTGCGTACGGCAGCCCGCGCAGCCGGCTGCTGGGACGAGCCGGAGCGCACACGAGCACTGGACGCGCTGCACACAGATGCCCAACCCCTCAAGAGCCTCGGACACCGGGGCTCCGCCCTGATCGACGCCCTACTGGACGACGGCGACCTCGACGCGGCCTGGGCGGCGGCCACCGAAGGCCACGCCGACGACAGCCAGTGGCTCACCCTGGCCGACCGCACCCGCGAACACCGCCCCGCCGACGCCCTGACCATCTACCTGCGCCTGATCGGCCCCCTGCTCACCCGCACCGGCAACGCCACGTACGAGCACCTGACGCAACTACTCCTCAGCGCCCGCACCTGCCACCGAGCCCTGGACACGGAGGACGAGTTCACCACTTACATGACCACCCTGCGCACCGACCAAAAACGCAAGCGAAAGCTGACGGCGCTGCTCGACCGCCACGGACTGTAGCTGTCTGACGCGGGTCGTGGTTCGGGGAGACACGAGCGCTGAACCTGAGGGGCGTGCAGCCACGGCTTGCCCCACCGCCGTCAGCCCTGAGGGAATCCACAGGTCAGGCACGCTTGGCCGACCAGTCTCGCGCTTCACCCGTCGGAAGGGCGGGAACAGGTGAAGCGGACACTGATCGGCACAGAATCGGAGGTCAGGAGTCTTCCCGCACCGGCTCCAGGATCGCCACGCACTCCACGTGGTGCGTCATCGGGAACAGGTCGAACACCCGCAGCGTGCGCACCCGGTAGCCGTTGTCCTTGAAGTAGCCCAGGTCGCGGGCCAGGGCCGCCGGGTCGCAGGCCACGTACGCGATGCGGCGGGCCGAGAGGCCGGCCACGTGGCGGACCGTCTGCTTGCCCGCGCCGGCGCGCGGGGGGTCCAGGACGACCAGGTCGCATTCCGTGATGCCGGTCTTCGGGAGGACGGTTTCGACCTTGCCCTGTTCGATGCGGACGCGGGGGAAGTCGGCCAGGTTGTGGCGGGCGTCCTCGACGGCGCGCTTCGTGGACTCGATGCCGAGGACGGCGCCCGTCTCGCCCAGGCGTTCCGCGAGGGCGCCCGCGAAGATGCCGACGCCGCAGTAGAGGTCGAGGGCCATCTCCCCCTTGCGCGGCATCAGGCCCTGCATGACGGCCTTGATCAGGGTGTCGGCGGCCTGGGGGTGGACCTGCCAGAAGCCGCCCATCCCGACGCGGTACGTACGGCCGTCCGCGCGCTCGCGCACGAAGGGGCGGCCGTGGACGCGGTGGACACCGCCGTCCTTCTCCTCCACGCGGAGGACCGAGACGGGCTTGTCGAGCTCGACGAGGGGCAGGCGGCCGCCGGGGCGGGGGGTGAGGACCACCTGGCGGTCCTGGGAGCCGGTCGCCGCGATCGCCTCGACCGTCGCCATCTGGGGCCAGTCCTGCTTCTCGATGCCGAGCTCCGAGACCCCGGGCGCCGCGATCATGCAGTGGTCGATCAGCTCCACGGAGTGCGAGCGGTGCTTGCGCAGGCCCGCGTTGCCGTCCTCGTCGATCGCGTACTGGACGCGGGTGCGCCACTGCGGGACCTGGCCGGCCGGGAGCTTGTCGCCTTCGGCGGGCATGACCGTGCCGTCCCAGCCCGCCTCCTCCGGGGTGAGCCCGGCGAGCCGCTTCAGCTGCTCGGCGACGACCTCGCCCTTGAGCCGGCGCTGGGCACCCGGCTTGGCGTGCTGCCAGTCGCAGCCGCCGCACTTGCCGGGGCCGGCGTACGGGCAGGGGGCCTCGACCCGGTCCTTGGAGGCCGAGAGGATGGTGATGGCGTCGGCGCGCAGGAAGCGGGAGTCCGTCTCGCCTTCGGTGACCTTCGCGACGACCTTTTCGCCGGGCAGGGTGTGGCGGACGAACAGGACGCGGCCGTCGGCGGTGCGGGCGATGCAGTGGCCGCCGTGCGCGACGGGGCCGACCTCGACCTCGTACTCCTCCCCGACCAGTGACTGCTTCTCGTTCTGCTCGGTCATGGTGGGGAGACTCCAAAGAAGTGGATCAGAAAGGAAAACGGCCGGACGACCGACCCACCAGTTTACGTGGGTCTCGTCCGGCCGTTCGCCATCCGGTAGGGCGCTACTTCGCCGCCGGGTCCTTCGCCCGCGGGGCGTCCACCGGTCCGCGGCGCACCGCGCCCGGGGCGTTCCACTCCGCGTGCTTCCTCGCCCGCTTCTTCGCGAGCTCCGAGGACTCCAGCTGGTAGGGCACCGAGGTGACCATCACACCGGGGGTGAAGAGCAGTCGGCCCTTGAGCCGCAGCGCGCTCTGGTTGTGCAGCAGGTGTTCGTACCAGCGGCCGACGACGTACTCGGGGATGTACACGCTGACCGCGTCGCGCGGGTTCTCGCTGCGCAGGCCCTTGACGTACTCGACCACCGGGCGGGTGATCTCGCGGTACGGCGAGTCGAGGATCTTGAGCGGGACGTTGATCCCGCGCCGGTCCCACTCCTCCTTGAGGGCCTTGGTCTCGGCCTCGTCGACGTTGACGCTGAGCGCTTCCAGCCGGTTGGAGTGCAGCAGCTTGGCGTACGCGAGGGCGCGCAGGGTGGGCTTGTGGAGCTTGGAGACCAGGACGACGGAGTGCACGCGCGAGGGGCGCACGTACTCGTCGGGGCGCTCCTCGGCCGCGGCGATCTCGACGGCGACCCGGTCGTAGTGCCGGCGGATCGCGGTCATCGTGGCGTAGAAGATCACCATGCCGAGCAGGGCGACCCAGGCGCCGTGGGTGAACTTGGTCGCGAGTACGACGACCAGCACCAGGCCGGTGAAGAAGGCACCGAAGGTGTTGATCGCGCGGGAGCGGATCATGTGGCGGCGCTTGGCGGGGTCCGTCTCCGACTTCAGGTGCCGGTTCCAGTGCCGGACCATGCCGGTCTGGCTGAGCGTGAACGAGACGAAGACGCCGACGATGTAGAGCTGGATGAGCTTCGTCGAGTCGGCCCCGTAGAGCCAGGTCAGCAGCGCCGCGGCGCCCGCGAGGAGCACGATGCCGTTGGAGAAGGCGAGCCGGTCGCCGCGGGTGTGCAGCTGGCGCGGCAGGTAGCGGTCCTGGGCGAGGATCGAGCCGAGCAGCGGGAAGCCGTTGTAGGCGGTGTTCGCGGCCAGGAACAGCACGAGCGCGGTGGCTGCGGCGAGCAGGATGAAGAAGAACGAGCCGTCGCCGAAGACCGCCTCGGCGACCTGGGAGATCACCGGGTTCTGGACGTACGAGGGGCCGACCGGCACGCCGTTGACGAGCAGGTCCTCGGCGGGGTTCTCGGCCATCCTGACGTCGGTGGCCATGGCCAGGGCGATGATGCCGCAGAACATGGTCACGGCCAGGGCGCCCATCAGGGCCAGGGTCGTCGCGGCGTTCTTGCTCTTGGGCTTGCGGAAGGCGGGGACGCCGTTGCTGATGGCCTCGACGCCGGTGAGGGCGGCGCAGCCGGAGGAGAAGGCGCGCAGCAGCAGGAAGACCAGCGCGAAGCCCGCCAGTCCCGCCTTTTCGGCCTTGATCTCGAAATCGGCGGTCGGGGCCTTCATCGTGTCGCCGACGACCAGGCCCTTCCAGGCACCCCAAGCGATCATGATGAATACGCCGGCGACGAAGACGTAGGTCGGAATCGCGAAGAGTTTTCCGGATTCCTTCATGCCGCGCAGGTTCATCAGCGTGAGCAGCACGATCATCCCGATGGCGCAGAACACCTTGTGCTCGACGACGAAGGGGATGGCCGAGCCGAGGTTCTCGACGCCCGAGGCGATCGACACGGCGACGGTCAGCACGTAGTCGACGAGGAGGGCGCTGGCAACGGTGAGACCGGCCTTGGGCCCGAGGTTGGTGTTGGCCACCTCGTAGTCGCCGCCACCGCTGGGGTAGGCGTGGACGTTCTGCCGGTAGGAGGCGACGACGGTGAACATCAGCACGACGACCGCGAGGGCGATCCACGGGCTGTAGCTGTATGCCGAGACGCCCGCGATCGAGAGGACCAGCAGGACCTCTCCCGGGGCATATGCCACAGAGGAGAGCGGGTCGGAGGCGAAGACGGGGAGGGCGATCCGTTTGGGGAGGAGTGTTTCTCCCAGACGGTCGCTGCGTAGCGCCCGGCCGATCAGGATCCGTTTGGGCAGGTCGGTCAGTTTGGACACGCAGAGGATCGTATGCGTTCGAAATCAGACTGACGAACCCCCCACCCCCTCACACTGCAATCCCACCCCATTTCCTCCTCTGCAGGACCCCAACCGCACCACAAGAGGTCACACTCGTGACCGCCCGTGTGTAGCTTGGGCCATGGTCTGAGACCCTGTTAAGCCAGAGCATGCAATGAGGCTGGGAACCAGCGAGCCGCTGACAGCCGGAAGGACGGCCGTGCACATCGTCATCATGGGCTGCGGAAGAGTGGGCTCCGCTCTCGCACAGACCCTGGAACAGCAGGGGCATACGGTCGCCGTGGTCGACCAGGACCCGACCGCATTCCGCCGCCTGGGCGCCGGGTTCGGAGGCCGCCGCGTCACCGGCGTCGGATTCGACCAGGACACCCTGCGCGAGGCCGGGATCGAGGAGGCGGGAGCCTTCGCCGCGGTCAGCAGTGGTGACAATTCCAACATCATCGCCGCCCGCGTGGCCCGCGAGATGTTCGGCGTGGAGAACGTCGCCGCCCGCATCTACGACCCCAAGCGCGCCGAGGTCTACCAGCGCCTCGGCATCCCCACCGTCGCGACCGTGCGGTGGACCGCCGACCAGATGCTGCGCCGGCTGCTGCCCTCGGGCGCCGAGCCGCTGTGGCGCGACCCGAGCGGCGGCGTACAGCTCGCCGAGGTGCACACCTCGGCCGCCTGGGTCGGGCACAAGGTCAGCAAGCTCCAGGACGAGACGGGCGTGCGGGTCGCGTTCCTCACACGCCTGGGCGAGGCCATGCTGCCGACGTCGCAGACGGTCCTGCAGGAGGGCGACCTCGTCCACGTGATGATGCGCACGGACGAGATCGACAAGGTAGAGGCGGCCTTCGCCGAGGGGCCCGAGGAGGCACACGCATGAGGGTCGCGATCGCCGGAGCCGGCGCGGTGGGTCGCTCCATCGCGGGTGAACTGCTGGAGAACGGCCACGAGGTCCTCCTCGTCGACAAGGCTCCGACCGCCATCTCGGTGGAGCGGGTGCCGCAGGCCGAGTGGCTGCTGGCCGACGCCTGCGAGATCACCTCGCTGGACGAGGCCGCGCTGCAGCGCTGCAACGTGGTCATCGCCGCCACCGGCGACGACAAGGTCAACCTCGTCGTCTCCCTCCTCGCCAAGACCGAGTACGGGGTCCCCCGGGTCGTGGCGCGCGTGAACAACCCGAAGAACGAGTGGCTCTTCAACGAGTCCTGGGGCGTCGACGTGGCCGTGTCCACGCCGCGCCTGATGTCGGCCCTGGTCGAGGAGGCCGTCAGCGTCGGCGACCTGGTACGGCTGCTGCGCTTCAGCCACGGCGACGCGAACCTGGTCGAGCTGACCCTGCCGGCGGACTCCTCCGTGGCGGGCACCCAGATCAGCGAGATCACCTGGCCCGAGGACACCTCTCTGGTCACGATCATCCGGGGCAACCGGGTCCTCACCCCGCACGCGGAGGAGACCCTCGAAGCGGGCGACGAACTGCTCTTCGTGGCCGCCCAGGCCCGCGAGGAGCAGTTGGAGGACCTCCTCCAGGCCCGTCGTTAACCCTGCCGTTCCGGCCCGCGCCCGGCGGACCCCCAGCCCCGCCGGCATTTGAGGCGCGGGGTCCGGGGCAGAGCCCCGGCAGCGGCGCCGCACCGGCAAACGCGAGGGGCGGGGTGACCAGCTGGTCACCCCGCCCCTCGCGCGTTCCGCTCAGGCCCCCCCCATTGCGGCGGCGGCCGCCAAGGCCACCCACCACCCCATCACCTCGAACGGCGGCG